>NZ_JAWLCI010000073.1:0-24024 GCF_041687215.1 Mariniphaga sp. | reverse complement strand
ATAACTGTTAATTTTTAGTTGTTTATATATTAACAAGCAGGAGCAATTTTTGATCAAATTATTGTAAATCTGCGTAATACCGGATCGCCACCCATAATTTAAAACCACATAGGCACATAGGACACATAGAATCATTGTAAATCCTGGTCTATGTGAATTATGTATTTATGTGGTTCTTTCAATTCATTCTTCCGGTACCGATTGCGCATCAACAACAGCAATGGCCACCATATTAATAATTTCACGCACAGAACTGTCGCGTTGTAAAATGTGGATGGGTTTTTTCATTCCCATCAGAATTGGTCCGATGGCTTCTGCTGCTCCTAATGACTGCAAAACTTTGTAGGTAATATTTCCCGAACTCAGGTTGGGGAATATCAGCGTGTTTGCATCGTGATCTCCCAGTTTGTTAAACGGGTAGCGTTTGTAGCGTAGTTTTCCGTTTAAGGCATAATTGGCCTGCATTTCGCCGTCAACCATTAAATCGGGGTATTTTTGGTGCAGCATGTTAACCGCTTCTTTCACCATCACAGGGCTTCCCAAACCTTTAAATGCCCCAAAGTTGGAGTAAGAGAGCATGGCAATCCGTGGTTCTATGTTGAAGCGTTTTATTTCATTTGCTGTTAAAATTGTTGTATCCACAAGGGTTTGGGACGAAGGATTCATGTTAACAGTTGCATCTGCCAGGAAAATGGGACCGCGTTTGGTAATCATGATATACATTCCGGCAATGTGGTTAAATTCTTCTTTTACACCAATTACCTGCAATGCCGGGCGAATGGTGTCAGCATATTTTCTTGAAAAACCAGAAATAAAGGCATCGGCCTCGCCGGTTTCCACCATCAACGCTCCAAAATAATCGCGGTTGTATGTTTTTTCAACTGCTTCATCGTAGGTCATTCCTTTTCGTTTTCTTTTTTCATACAGAATTTTAGCCAGTTTATGCCTTTTTTCATCAGGTACCGAATTGTACGTATCAATTATGGAAATATGGTCCAGTTCAAGCTGATTTTCTTTAATCAGGGACTTTATTTTTTCTTCGTTTCCCAATAGAATCGGATGGGCAATTTTTTCGCGCACAACAAATTGAACTGCTTTTAACACTTTAAAATCGTTGCCTTCTGCAAAAACAACACGTTTCGGGTTTTGGCGGGCTTTTGTGCGAATGCTCATCACCAGCTTGTTGCTGTCACCCATCCGGCTGGTGAGCTCCTGTTTGTATGCTGTCCAGTTTTTTATGGGTTTGCGGGCTACACCGGTATCCATTGCAGCTTTTGCAACGGCGGTTGAAATGGTGGTAATCAGCCGTGGATCGAGGGGTTTTGGGATAATATATTCCCGGCCAAACACAATATTTTGTTTGTCGTAGGCCCGTGCAACCATTTCGGGCACGTATTCTTTTGCCAGACTTGCCAGGGCTTTGGCTGCTGCAATTTTCATCTCTTCGTTGATGTGGGTTGCTCTTACATCGAGTGCACCGCGGAAAATAAACGGAAAACCAAGCACATTGTTAATCTGGTTGGGATAATCGCTGCGCCCCGTAGCCATAATAATGTCCTCGCGGGCAGCAGTAGCATCTTCGTAAGAAATTTCAGGATTTGGGTTGGCCATGGCGAAAACAATGGGATCTTTGGCCATCGATTTTATCATTTTTTTTGTAACCAAGCCGCCAACTGAAAGTCCGAGGAAAACATCCGCACCCACCATGGCTTCTTCCAGGGTGTTCAGTTTCCGTTTGGTCACAAATTCCAGTTTGTATTTATTCAAATCGGTACGCGCTTCATTTAAGACGCTTTTGCTGTCGCACATAATTACGTTTTCAGGTTTTACACCCAGACTAATATAAAGTTTGGTGCAGGAAATGGCTCCGGCTCCGGCCCCGCTAACCACCACTTTTATATCTTCTATGTTTTTACCGTTTAGTTCCAGTGCATTCAACAATCCTGCTGCCGAAATAATGGCTGTACCGTGCTGGTCGTCGTGAAAAACCGGAATGGGAAGTTCCCTTTTCAGGGTTTCTTCAATTTCAAAACATTCTGGTGCTTTTATGTCTTCGAGATTGATTCCTCCAAATGTGGGTGAAATGGCTTTTACCACTTCTATGAATTTTTTTGGGTCTTTTTCATTTACTTCAATGTCAAAAACATCCACATCGGCAAAAATTTTGAAAAGCAATCCTTTGCCTTCCATAACTGGTTTGCCTGCTTCGGGGCCAATATCGCCCAAACCTAACACCGCCGTTCCGTTTGAAATAACGGCTACCAGGTTTCCTTTGGCCGTGTATTTATAAACATTGTCCAGGTCTTTTTCAATCTCAAGGCAGGGTTGTGCCACTCCGGGCGTGTAAGCGAGCGACAAGTCGTATTGTGTATTGTGCGGTTTTGTTGGAACTACTTCTATTTTTCCCGGACGACCTTTTTCGTGGTAATTTAATGCGTCTAATCGGCTGATTCTTGTCATAACAATTGATTTTACTGGTTTTGGATAAAGATAAAAAAAATGGCACAGGAATCTTTGCGTTTTGGATGGAAAAATTAAAAAAAATATAATTTTTCCAGATGTAAAAAAGAAAACTGATTATTTGTAAAATGAATGCATAAATCCATTAATATTGCACGATTTTTTTCACAATTCAGATTTATCGGAAGGAACTATGAAATCGCTCTATACTATACTTTTACTGGTGCTGTCGAATACGTTTATGACATTTGCCTGGTATGGCCATTTGAAGTTTAAGGAGATTAAGTGGTTTGAGGCGCTGCCACTGGTGGCGGTGGTTTTAATTAGCTGGGGAATTGCCTTGTTCGAGTACTTTTTTCAGGTTCCGGCCAACCGTATTGGTTTCAGAGAAAATGGCGGACCTTTTTCGCTGGTGGAACTGAAAGTAATTCAGGAAGTAACAACCCTGGTAGTTTTTATGGGTTTTACTTTGTTGTTTTTTAAGAATGAAACTTTCCGTCTGAATCACCTCATCGGATTTTTATTTTTAATTCTGGCAGTCTATTTCATTTTTAAGAAGTAGCCTTATTTTTCTTCCCATTTTCCAAATATTTCTTCAACTTTTTTGGTGCGGAAATCGAAAATTTCCTTCAGTTTTCCTTTAATAATGAGCTCATTGGCGATGGAACCCAAAAAGCCAAAAGGTGGTTTGTACGAAACAATGTCGGTCATAAGCACACCGCCCTGAACAGCTTCAATTTGATGTTCGTGGTGCCACATGGAGTAAGGACCAACGCGCTGTTCATCTACAAAATATTCCTGCTCTTTTACGTGGGTAATTTCGGTAACCCAGGTGGTTTTTATTCCTAAAACCGGACTCACTTTGTAACTGATAATCATTCCCGGATACATTTTTTCAGAGAGGTTTTTGCTGATGATGTCAAAACCCATATAAACCGGTGTAATTTTTTTCAGATTGGCCGGCGACGAAATAAAATCCCAGACTTTTTCAACTGTAGCCGGAATTTTTTGCGTTTTATTCAATTGATAGAATCCCATAACTTTTATTGTGCTAATTTTTTAATCATCCCGTTAAAAATAATTCCATGAAACGGCATAACGGAATACCAGTAAATTCTTCCCAAAAGTCCCAGCGGGCGAAATGTGGCTGTTTGATGTAAGGCGCCATTTTCAATTTTAAACTCAAGCCAGGCTTCGCCAGGAAGTCTCATTTCAGCATAGAGCAACAACCGTTTTTCAGTCCGGTTGGCATAAATTACCCGCCAAAAGTCGAGCGATTCGCCCGTGGAAATTTCTTTCTGATTTTTCCTGCCTCTGCGTAAACCAACTCCGCCCACAAGCTTGTCGGCAAAACCACGCAACCTCCAAAGCGCGTTGGCATAGTACCAGCCGCTTTCTCCACCAATCGACCAGATTCTGCTTAACGTTTTATATTCGTCGTGTACCATTATTTTTCGCTTGTCCTGAAAACAACCGTAAACAGGAACTTCTATCAATTGTGAAATTCCTTTTGCCAGATTTCCTGTGGAGAGTGCATCGGTCCAGCTTGAAATAACTTCCTGCTGGGCAATCTGGTCGAATGCCAAACGCACCGCTTCTTCGTATGTTAACAGATTTATTCCCAGAATTTTGTGTAAATCATTTTTGCGGGCAATTACCTCCACTTTCATGCTGTTAACCAAATTGACAGCCAGTTTGTAGGAGGTTGACGTAACAAAATAGAGCCAGTAGGATGAGAGTTTGGGCGTCATTACCGGAACCGAAATGATGGTCCGCTCCAGTTTCCGAACTTTGGCAAACTGAAGCAGCATTTCCTTGTAGTTCAAAACTTCCGGGCCGCCAATGTCAAAACTCTGATTGTAAGTTTGTTCATTTAAAAGAACGCCGGTGAGAAATTCGATGACGTTGCGAATGGCAATGGGCTGTGTTTTGGTTTTCAGCCATTTCGGGGCAATCATTACCGGTAATTTTTCCACCAAATCGCGAATGATTTCAAAAGATGCGCTGCCCGAGCCGACAATGATTCCGGCTCGCAGGGTGGTGAGCTTATAATTCCCCGAATTCAGAATTTCTTCCACCCTTTTTCTGGATTTAAGGTGTTTCGAAAGTTTTTCTTCGTTTATAATTCCGCTCAGGTAAATCACCTGTTTGGCTTTGGTTTGCTCTATTCGGTTTTTAAAATTCTCTGCTGCAGTAGCTTCCAGTTTTTCAAAATTGCCGGTTGAAGCCGACATGGAATGAATGAGGAAAAATGCTGCATCAATGTCGTCCGGGATTCCAGCCAGAGTTTTGTTATTCAGAAAATCAACTTCTATAACTTTCAGGTTTTCTGTTTTATACGCTGAAACATCGAATCGCTGCCGGTCGCGAACACAACATACCACTTCGAATCCTTTTTCCAGCAAAACAGGAAGAATTCTTTTCCCGATATATCCGGTTGCTCCGGTTAGCAGAATTTTTTTCATTTGATTTTTAATTTCAACCTTGCGCCCGGCTTTCTTCTTCCGGTTCCAGTCTCCAGCCCCTGACGGTTGCTCCCAAAACAATTCCCGCACTCATTACCACAAGATTTTTAATAATGTATTGCCCTTCAATGGTTAATGAATATGGAAATACTGCAAAAACTTCATCAGGAAAAAGAAATACCGGCATAAAAGTGCCAATCATTTGTAAATAAAGTAACAGCAGAGTTTCGCGTAAGAAAATCCTGAAAATTAAACCGATACCAATCAGCACTTCCCAGGTTGCCAATCCATACAAAATAACTTTTTCAGAAAAAATTCCAAAGGTCATGGTGTCGATGGTTTTTGTGGCAATGCCCTCGGCCGGGCTCAATCCTTCAAAATATTTCAAAAATCCGAACCAGAAAAAGATAATTCCAATACTCAAACGTAAAAGATTTAGTCCGTTGGCAATCATCCAACGGGTAATTTTTATGTCCACTTTTTCAAATGTTTGTCCTCTTAAATTCATTTATTAAACCTTTAATTTTGATATTCCTCCGTCAATGTGCAAAATTTGTCCGGTAATCCATGAAGATTTTTCAGATAAAAGAAATTCAGCAGCTTGTGCAATATCATCATCCTTGCCAATGCGCTTCATTGGATGTCTTTGTGCATTAGCCTCCATTTTTTCGGGGGTATTGAGCAGGCGTTCGGCAAGTGGCGTATTTGTCAGCGAGGGTGCTATGCCATTTACCCGGACTGTTGGTGCAAACTCAGCTGCCAGCGAACGTACAAGACCTTCAACAGCTCCTTTGGATGCAGCCACAATCGAATGAAAATTAAAACCCGTTTGCACGGCTACCGTTGAAAATAGCAAAACAGATGCCCGCGACGACTTTTTTAACCGGGGCAAAACGGTCTGAATTGTTTTTACAGCACCAACAACCTGCAATTCAAAATCTTCTATGAAGTCAGCAGATTTTGTGCGATGAAATGGTTTAAGCTGAATACTTCCGGGACAATAAACCAATCCGTCTATTATTTCCGGCAGGTATTCAAAATTAAATTCATTTTGCATTACATCCAGCGGATGATATTCAATCTGCGAATTGAAATTTTGTAGTTCATTTTTAAAATAAGTAGCAAAAATATTGTTGCCTGCAGCACTAAGATTTTCCGCAAGTTTTTTTCCAATCCCTGATGAACCTCCAACGATAAAAATGTTAGCCATACTATTTTTGTTTAAAATTATTCTTTTGAAAACTAAACAAAACTAAAACAAAAAGGTTTTGCAGACAAACTATTGTTCAGTTTACCGGAATGGTCAGTGCCAATTGAAATCCCGACATTTCGGGTAAATAATTAAAACTCAGGTTTTGTATGAAATTTAAACGATGGTCGTACTGAATTTTCCATAGAACCAAATCGAAAATAAAAAGAAAACTTCCCTGCAGAATTACTGAATTTCCGTAACCTTTCAGCAAATCGTGCCGGTTGGGTTTTTTGGTAGCCAAGTGTTTCAGCAGGAATCCTGTTCCGATATATAAAACATCGAGGCCGGCGTTTATGAGGTATAGATTTTCTGTTTTGGTGTGTTTTTCCATTATTTCCATTGTGGAAAAATCGCTGAAACTGGCGTTCAGGTTGCTGTAAAGCGCAATTCCGGCAATGGAAAGGTTCACCGTATTCCAGAAAAAATTCATCTGGTGAAAGTATTTGGTTTGCCCGGTTGTTTGCGACCATCCCCAACCACCGGCAACCATGTTGGCAACTGCCCACGAACCGAGAATATACATGCCGGTGTTGTTGGTTTTTAAACTTCTTTCGTAAAAAGTTTTGTAATCGCCCTGGCCGTGTGCTGCCGAGAAAATTAAAATTGAGAAAATACCACTCAAAATCCACCTTTTCATTTTGCTGCAAATTAGTACAGCCAAAACAGTTAAAAATCCAGTATGTTCAGGCTCAGAAAATTAAAATTTGCTTTTCAGTTCAATGTCTTTCGAAAACAGCATGGCGGTTTCAATTAAAGCCAAATGGGAATAAGCTTGCGGAAAATTACCCAAAAGCCGTTTGGACTCAAAATCAATATCTTCGCTGAAAAGTCCAACATGGTTGCTGTATGTGAGTAATTGGTCGAAAAGTTCGCGTGCCTGATTGCGTTCGCCAATTTTGTTCAGGGCCTGAATGAGCCAGAAAGTGCAAATGGTAAATGATGAGGTTGGCAAACCAAAATCATCGCGGTTTCTGTAGCGATACATCAGTCCGTTTCTGCTGAGCTCTTTTTGGGTTGCTTTAACGGTGCTGATGTAACGGTAATCTGTTGCATCAATAAATCCATAAGCTTCCATTAAAAGAGTTGAAGCGTCCAGGTCTTTTGATCCGTAAGCCTGTGTAAAAGACTGCACTTCTTCATTCCATCCTTTTTTCATTATGTCTTTGGAGATGGTGTCCCGGAGCTTTCCCCATTGTTCAACATAGTGTTGATTTTTAATTAGTTCTGCTACTTTAATAGCACGATCGATAGCTACCCAGCAAAGCAGTTTTGAAAATACAAAATGCCGCTGGTCGGTTCTAATTTCCCAGATTCCCCGGTCGGGTTTACGCCAGTTTTTACGAACTATGCGCACAATGCTGCGGGTAATGGTCCATAACTCTTCGCTATTTTGCAATGAAACTTCAAACAAGCTGAATTGCTGGTAAATTACATCCATCAGAATGCCGTAAATATCGTGTTGCTTTTGTTTATAGGCGGCATTTCCAATTCGAACCGGGGCGCTGTTTTCGTAACCCGAAAGATGGGTGAGTATTCGTTCCCGCAGATTTTTTTCTTTATTGATGCCATACATTATCTGCATTTTCTCATCCTTATCAGATACCACATCAATAATAAAATTCATAAACCGTTCGGCGCTTTTCCAGTGCCCTATTTTGGTCATAATTTTAATTACCATCGAAGCATCTCTAAGCCAGCAAAACCGGTAATCCCAGTTGCGTATTTCACCTATTGTTTCTGGAAGTGAGGTGGTTGCAGCGGCAAGCACTGCTCCTGTTTTGTCGAAACTTAAAAGTTTAAGCACCAGTGCACTGCGCAAAATTTCGTTGTTGTATTCGCTGAACCTGTGGGTTTCTTCCGACCAGTTTAGCCAGTAAACTTTAGTTCGCTGCAATTTGAGATAAGCTCTTTCAATGGATTGTTTCAGTAATTTTTGATTGTAGCTTATTAGAAAGTAGGCATCGTGCTCAAGTTCTACCTCCTGCCCGTTAATTACCTTATCCATATTAATATTGGTATAAAGGTAAAGCGAATCGTAGGTACCGGAACGTGTAAAACTTTTTACATATTCTTTCCTGACCTCAGTAATGGTTTTTCGCTCAGCATATTCGAGCCGCGGATTATAATCAATTCTGAATTTTGGTTTTCCTGATTTCAGTTTTATGTACCGGATAACGTCGGGTGGTGAATAAATTTGTTCCCGGCCATTGTGATAATGATAGCGGGGCATAAAATCCAACACTTCAAAACTGTCAGTACCATTCGAATAGATGGTTGACAAGATGTTGGTTTTTGGTAAATATCGTTGGGTATATTTGTAATCGTCATCTGTTACAAATTCAAAACTGCCACCTTTTTCACTATCAAGAATTTTTGCAAAAACCGATGCCGAATCAAAAACAGGAAGACAAAGCCATTCCAGTGCCCCTGATTTTGAAATTAGTGCGGCGCTTTTGCCATTTCCTATAATTCCGTAATCCAAATTTGTCATTATTATTTTTGCTTCTTTTTGTTTAACTTTGAAAAATACGTGTATTAACAAGTATTTAATGACGAACAAATATAGAAAAACTATGAGTCGATTTTTAATTATTTCAAACCGATTGCCGGTTCAAATAAATATTTCAGGCGAAAACGTTGAAGTGACACCAAGTGTAGGAGGGCTTGCTACCGGCATGATGTCGGTGAGCCAATCATTCGATAGTTTATGGATTGGCTGGTCTGGTGTTGACAAAAATAAACTCTCAGGCAGCCTGGAAGAAAAAGTAAATAAAGCCCTGCAAAAAGAAGAATGTGTTGATGTAAACCTTACCGAAGAGGAAGTTGAACTATATTACGAAGGTTTCAGCAATAAAACCATCTGGCCATTATTTCACTATTTTACCCAATTTGTTAAATACGAAGAGGAACAATGGCAGGCATATAAAAGGGTAAACCAAAAATTTGCTGATGTTATTGCAGAAAATATGGACGGAGTGGACAAAATCTGGATACACGATTACCATTTGTTGCTTCTTCCGCAAATGATTAAGGAAAAATTTCCGGATGTAACTATCGGTTTCTTTTTGCACATTCCGTTTCCGTCTTATGAATTATTCAGAATTCTTCCCTGGCGGAATGAAATAATAGAAGGAATGCTGGGTGCCGATTTACTTGGCTTTCACACCTTCGATTACGAACGCCATTTTATGAGTTCTGTGCGCCGGTTGTTGGGCTACGATATCAATATTAACGAAATTAATATGCCCAAGCGGATTGTTAAAGTAGATAACTTTCCCATGGGAATTGACTACAATAAATTTCATGATTCTGCTTTGGAATCGCAAAAACGTTCGGTACGCGACAAATCGGAAGTAAGAAAGGAACTGGAGCGATATTATCTGCTTTATCCCGAAACAAAATTTATTCTTTCTATTGACAGGCTCGATTATACCAAAGGGCTGATTAACAGGTTGCAGGCCTTCGAATATTTTTTGCAGGAATATCCGGAATACCGCGATAAAGTGACTTTGGTGTTACTGGCAGTCCCGTCGCGCATTGGGGTTGACCAATACCAGCAAATGAAAAGCGAAGTGGATGAAATTGTGGGCCGAATTAACGGAGAGTATTCTACCATTAACCGTACGCCAATTTGGTATTTTTACCGTTCCATGCCTTTCGAGAATCTGGTTGATTTGTATAATTACTGCGAAATTGCACTGATTACTCCTGTCCGCGATGGGATGAACCTGGTGGCAAAAGAATTTATTGCTTCCAAAACCGATGGTAGGGGAGTGCTGATTTTGAGCGAAATGGCAGGCGCTTCCAAGGAAATGAGCGAAGCCCTCATTATTAATCCGAATGATAAGGCACAAATTGCTGCTGCCATTAAAAAGGCCATTGAAATGCCTCTTGATGAGCAAATTGAAAGAAATACCATACTTCAAAAACGATTAAAACGTTATGATATTGAAAAATGGGCAACTGATTTTTTAAACTCTTTGGATGAGGTACGACAGAACGAACAAAATTACCTGGCTAAAAAACTGACGACATCCTCGAAAAACAAAATAGTAAAAGAAGTTTGCGGATCTGATAACCGTATTTTCTTCCTGGACTACGACGGCACACTTACCGGCTTTGAAGATAATCCGAAACATGCCAGGCCCGATAAAGAATTATATGATTTGCTTGATGCCTTGGCAAAAAATCCGAAAAACAGGGTGGTGCTCATTAGTGGCCGAGACAGGGATACATTTGAAGAGTGGTTTGGCGACAAACCTTATACATTAATTGTTGAACACGGGGTTTGGTACCGGTCAGCCGGCAAAGATTGGGAAATGATTGAACCACTGGACGATTCATGGAAAGAAAGTATTCGTTCTGCTTTGGAGTTTTATGTTGACCGCACGCCAGGTTCTTTCATCGAAGAAAAAAACTACAGCCTGGTTTGGCACTATCGCAAATCGGATCCCGAGCTTGGACACAACCGTGCCATTGAGCTTAAAGATGAAATGACCAGTCTTGTTGCAAATCTTAACCTCGAAATTATGGAAGGAAATAAAGTAATTGAGATAAAAAACCGCGGCATTAACAAAGGACGGGCTGCACTAAAAGTACTCCATGCAAAACCTGCTGACAAGATTGTAGCTGTTGGAGACGATTGGACCGACGAGTTTTTATTTTCAGATTTACCCAGTGGAGCCATTAGCATTAAAGTTGGCATGGCTAAAACAATTGCCGGCTACAAAGTTGAAAACTATGAAGAAGTAAGGGATTTACTGCAAAAACTGGCATGCGATAAATAATCAGATTTTAGGATTTGTAATACAGAAAGCCGCCGGAGTTATCTTCAGCGGCTTTTTCATTTTAATATCTCAATACTCTAATCTCAATATTCCTACATCTCAAATCATATTTCAGAATTTCGTAACTTGTAGATATTTAAAAATACAGTTATGAAACAACCATGAATTAATTTCATGTACAAACCAGGAAATATTGTAATTTTCATGGGAGTTCCATCGAAATGAGCTTGCGAATTCTATCGAATACCATTAAAATAATTGATAGAATGAGATAAATGCCTTTAAAAATTAATAGTAATAATGAGATGAAAATAAGTGCAATATCTTTTAATGGAAACGAAAGAAAGAATATAGATAAAAGTCAATATTCTGATGATAGCCTGACGCTGGAGAATTATTACGAAATTGAACAAATTTCAAGAGGGAAAGAAAAACCACAGAGAATAGAATCGAAAAAAGACCAGGTTTTAGAATTTGAATTTGAAGACGGAACGAGTTGGATTTCGAACCTGGATAGAATTGAGGATATATTTCCCGAGTTGATGACCACAGCCAAGCGCTCGGCAAATAACGAAATTGAAATCCCGCTTGAAATCAGCACCGACAGTGCAGACCGATCTGTTGTTGGGAAAATCTTACTCAAGGCCATTAAAGTATTTTCTAAAAAGGCAACAGCCAGGGAAGTTAAGAGGCTTGCTTTAAATTTGGAAAACAAGCAGTTGGGAGAAAAAATAGGTTTGTTTAGAGTAAATTCTGATTTTCAACTTTCGGCTGATATTCCCGCTGTGGGAGTAAAACCATTTTTATTGCTGATACATGGAACAGCTTCATCTGTAGCAGGTTCTTTTGGAAATGCAGACAACAGCGACTTTATGCGTTATATCCGCGAAACGTATGATGATCGGATAATTGCATTTCAGCACAGAACACTCACTGAAAACCCTTTACAAAACGTGAAAAACCTGCTTGATGCCTTACCGGACAACTGCAACCTGCACCTTGTAACAACTTCGCGCGGCGGTTTGGTGGGCGAAGTTTTATCGCGCTTTTGCAACAGTCAGGGTGCCAAAGGTGGTTTTAATAACACCGAATTGGCCATTCTGAAAAGGGAATATTCTGGTAAATACTTTCAGGAACTGGAAAAGTTAATTGAGGACATTAATCAGATTTTGTCCCGTAAAAATATTGTAATAGAAAAGTTTGTACGTATTGCCTGCCCGGCCGGCGGAACAACACTTGCTTCCAAACGACTGGATTTTGTGCTGAATATCACCCTGAATCTTTTGGGCCTGGCTGTTGGAATAGCCGCCAGCCCGCTTTATAATGCTTTCAGAAGTTTAATCGCTGCAGTAATCGGATCGAAAAACGAGCCTGAAATTCTTCCTGGCCTTGAAGTTCAGCGTCCAGATTCCCCGTTCATTAAAGCACTTAATTGTCCAACAGATATTGATAATCCTGATGGCAAAATAATGATTGATAATTCATTGGTGGTTATTGCCGGAAATTCAAAACCTGCATTAAAAATAAGCGCATTGTGGATAATTGCAAGTAAACTCTTTTTTCTGCGGAAAAACGACCTTGTTGTAGATACAAATACAATGGCGTTGGGAACCCGAAGAACCGGGAAGGTTTTGCAGTTTTTTTATGAGGATTCAAACCTGAATCATTTTAAATATTTTGAAAACAGGGAAACAAATCAGGCCATTTTGCTGGCATTAAAGTCAGACTGGGGCACAAGTCTTCCTGGTTTTACAGAACAGCCTCTCTCGGTTTCGGTAGCTGCCGACCGAAATATTAAATTCAGACCTGATGGCGGAGAAGTGATGGTTGAAAAAGTTTCGGGCACCAAGCCCATTGTTTTGCTGCTGCCCGGCATTATGGGCTCAAATCTGAAACAGGAAGAAAAACTTCTGTGGATTAAATATGCTAAAATTATATTGGGTGGATTGGCGGATTTAAAACCCGAAAATAATTTAACCCCAGCTTCGTTGGTATCCACTGCCTACAAAAAGTTAGTGGAAGAGCTCAAAGAGGAATACGACGTTGTAACCTTTCCGTTCGACTGGCGCATGTCATTGGAACATTCTGCCAAACTACTAAACGATAAGGTAAAAGAACTGCTTAGTCTCAATCAACCTGTAAAAATGATTGGCCATTCCATGGGTGGTGTGCTGATACGTGATTTTATGGTCCTTTATAAAGATACCTGGCAAAAACTTAATAATTCAGAAGGATTCAGACTTGTATTTTTAGGAGCTCCGCTTGGAGGCTCTTTTCGCATTCCTGCTGTATTGTTTGGAATGGACAGGTTAATCGACAAATTGAGTTTAATCGATTTGGTTCATACAAAAACGGAACTCATTCAGGTTTTTTCCCAATTTCAAGGTCTTTTGGGATTGCTTCCTTTTACCGGAGAACATGATTTTTCAAATCAGGAAACCTGGGAAGAAATGAGAAACGGAGCCGATAATGAAAACTGGCCGATTCCGGATAATAGAAATTTGGATTGGTTTAAAAGTTACCGGGATAAAATGAAAGATGCTCTGGTTGAGGAAGACTTTAAAAATGCAGTTTATGTGGCCGGAAAAGACAGAGCCACACCGTGTGGGTTTATTATTGATAAAAGGAACACCGGCGACGAACTTGTTTTTTTAAGCACGGCTGAGGGAGATCAGAGTGTTACATGGGAAAGTGGAATTCCTGATATAATGAAGAACAGGAAAAATGCTGTTTATTATGTCAATGTCACTCATGGCGAACTGGCCTGTAATCCGTTCATGTTCAGAGGCATTAAAGAGATTCTTTCCATTGGCACAACCCGTTTTTTCAGCGATAAACAACCTCTGGTAAGGGGCGAAGAAAAATTGTTTAAAGCACCTGATTTCCGGGATTTCGATCTTTCGGAAGCCGGAATTGACTTTTCGGTTTTGGGAATTGGCGGTGAAACTGAACCCGAAATTGAACAACCTCCCATTGGAGTTTCAATTAGTCATGGCGACCTTTATTATTCAAGATTTCCTGTTCTGGCGGGGCACTTCGAAGGAGATGGGATTTTATATGCAGAAAAAGCTATAGATAAGTACCTTGGCGGAACGCTCAACTATCACCACCGGCTCGGAATTTATCCGGGAACAACAGGCAGTAGCGATGTATTCATATCACGCCATTCGGGTTTTAACGGAGCCATTATAATAGGACTTGGAAAACCGGAGGACTTAACGGCACACGCATTAACGAAATCGGTGGAGCAGGGGGCTTCCAATTTTCTGCTGAATATCAATGACCATTTTGAAAAGTTAAATCAAACAGAATCTGATAACAAACCATTTGGTATTTCTTCACTCATTGTGGGCAGCGGTTACGGAGGTTTATCCATCGAAAATTCAATAAAAGCTATTATTCAGGGTGTTTACAATGCAAATAAAAAAGTTGCCAAACTCGAATTTGAAAACACACGGCTTATTCATCACTTAGAGTTTGTTGAGTTGTATGAAGATAATGCAGTAAGTGCACTCTATTCACTTACCAGGATTGATAAACAGGAATCACGTTCGTTTAAAATAATAATTGAGGAAAAGAAAATACAAACCCTGCTGGGATCGAAAAAACGAATACCGAATGAAATATCGTCAGGTTGGTGGAACAGAATAACGGTAACCGAAGATTATGACGACGAGGAAAAAACAATTAAGTGTTTGAAATTTAGCGCATCTACCGGCCGGGCTTACGAGAAAGAAAGTAAACTTCCTACAACTCCTGCTATTATTGAAGGCACAATTCACGAAATGTCAACCAGTAACTTGTGGTCTGCCCAAAAGGCAAAATCGATGTTTGAGTTATTAATTCCCAATGAATTTAAAGAACAACTGAAAAGACATGGGAACATCAACTGGATTTTGGATTATTACACGGCACAATTTCCATGGGAAATGCTTCAGGACGAGATTGCAGATGCCAAACCACTTTGTATTGCATCGGGTATGATAAGGCAGTTGGCTACAGAAAATTACAGGCAGGTAATTAAAGCAGCGCCGGCAAATAATGCCCTTGTTATAGCCGATCCTGACTTAAAAGGTTTTGCCTCGCAATTGCCCGGTGCCCTGAAAGAAGGTCAACTTGTTTCGGAAATTTTAACAGAGCAGGGTCTGACCACAACTTCCAGTTTTAACGGCACCAGTTCTGAAATTATTGAAAAAATGTTTTGTAACGATTACCGGATTATTCATTTATCGGGGCACGGGGTTTTTCATAAAGATGTGTCCAAAGGCTCGGGAATGGTAATTGGTGAAAATATGTATTTGTCAACCCGCGAAATCAGGCAAATGAGTACGGTGCCTGAACTGGTTTTTGTGAATTGCTGCCATATTGGAAAAGTTGATGACACGGCAGAAGAATATTACCGGAAAAGGTACAGTTTAGCTGCAAACATAGGCACCCAGCTTATTGAAAATGGTGTAAAATGTGTGATAGCTGCGGGCTGGGCTGTTAACGACAGCGCAGCGCTTGAATTTGCCCGGGTATTTTATAACCTGATGTTTAATGGCTACACGTTTGGCCATTCAGTGAAAGAAGCACGCAAAGTTGTTTTCGAAAAATTTAGATATTCAAATACATGGGGAGCATACCAATGTTATGGCGATCCTTTTTTCAGATTCGAACATAAAAAAACAGCGCATAAAATGGATGCAAGTGAATACCTCATTTCCCAGGAAGCTGAGGTAGATTTGGCCAATTTGCTGAATGAACTGGAAATCGGGGAAAAGTCAACCGATGAATACCTGAAAATTCTGGATGTCATTTCAAAAAAGATTGACCAGGCAAAAATCAGAACACCAAAAATTACAGAATTAGAGGCGCTTGTTTTGTTCGAAATAAGGGATTACGACAATGCCTGCGAAAAATTCGGATCGTTACTTAATAATGAGGAGGCATCATTCTCATACTCAGTTGCCGAGAAATATAACAATGCAAGGGCGAAAAAGATAGTCAGATATTTTAAAGAATTCCTTGGTAAGAAAAATGAAGAATTAAACAGTATTGAAACCAAAATTAAAAACCTGAAAAATACGCAAAAGAAAAAAACAGGAGGAAAAACTGTTGCGAAAAAAAGCGGGGAGCTGATAAAACTGGAAGATGAAATGAATAAAATCCGCCAGGAAATAGAAAAGGAAAGGGAGGACTCATTAAAAGAAATTAAAGAGGTTATCAGCGATTTAACTGATCTGATTAAACTGAGTCCAACCTCGCAACGGTTTAATATTTTGGGAAGTACATACAAACGGGCTGCATTTCTTTCGAAAACCAATAAACAGGAAAACTACAAAAATGCGGCTTATTATTATCATAAAGGAAATGCAAACTTTGGCAACTGGTATTCACTTACCAATTGGTTGTCGCTCGAAAGTTCATTGGTCATGTCGGGCATTCATACCTGGGGCGCCGTTGAAAATGCGAAGGATAAAACGAGTTACAAAATCCCTTCATTAAAAGAAGCAACCGGAATGCTGGAAACCACGGGAGCCTCGCTTTGTAATAATAACGAACGGATGAGCTACTGGGATATGCTGGCCGGAATTAACATTGGGTTATGCAAATATATTGTGCAATTTACCGAAAACGACGATAAGAAGGAAGTTGAAAATATATTTAAGGATATCAGCCATTTATGGAAAAAAGCCGGATCAAAGGGAAAACGCTTTGCGGAAATTGAACACCTGGAATTACTGATTGATGCTTTATCGGCCGGAAAAGATAAAAAAACAAAGGCGCTGGCTGCATATCTTGAACAATTAAAAAACGACCTGGCGAACCTGTTATAAAATTCAATTTAAAAATTACAGAGATGGAAAAATATTACGATGTACACAACCACCTGTTCAACAAAAATTTTTTGGCGAAAGAACTGCTGTACCGCATGATTAAGGAGTTAAAAAAATTGTTGAATATTCATAAAGAACGGGGATTGGACCGTGGTCCCGATCGCGGATTGAAAAATGTAATCACCTCACTGAGGCGGTTTATTAAAGCCATCAGGGTTTTCAGACGGAAAAATTCAACGGCGGTTTACGAAGAACTCAATAAAACCTACCAGGGTGAATTTATTCTTACGCCGCTTACCTTCGACCTCACGTATTGTTTTGCGCCCTCTGCCGAACGCGATATGGATGAAACGCCGCGCAGCATAGCCAAAGAGGCTTTCGAGGATGAAATGAAAACTATGTTTGAGGATATTGAGCAGGAAGTTCGCAGCCTGTCGCGAGATTTTAATCCCGGTGCCGAAGAATCAGATGACAACCTTTGGAAGGAGTACCTGGCCGAAAAAAACCGCTTTATGGAGGAATCCAGGGATTTTCAGGAGCCGGAGGAAGAACGGGAACCCGAATCAGATACCAGGGGATTGTTTAAGCGCAGAACAGAATTCGATGGCTGGAATGAGCAAATCAGGCAAATTGAAGATTTGAAAAAACATCCTGAATATAAGGATATGGTTTTTCCGTTTTTGGCCATCGATCCGCGAAGAAAAAACATTACAGAATATGCGATGAACAATGTAGGGAAGGGAAAACTTTTTGTGGGAATAAAACTCTATTGTCCAACCGGTTATTCCCCAACCGATCCGGTACTTTTTGGGCCTGAGGGCGAACGGGGCGGAATTTATTCCTTTTGCGAAGACAACGGAATTCCTGTAACCACACACAATTCCGACGGCGGTTTTGCAACACTTGCCAAAGAAGTAAAAGTTACAGGCTTAATTCAGGTGAATGGAAAGTTACACCAGCTAAACGATGAAATGCTGAAATTTTCAACCGCCATACACCACAAAAACGCGATTTACGAGCGGGCGCTTACATTAAATCATCCGCTTTTATGGGAAAAAGTAGCAGAAAAATATCCAAACCTGTTGCTTAATCTGGCCCATTTTGGCGGAGGAAGTCAACTCAAACTGGCGCTTGAAAATCCGGACAACAAAAACCTGTGGACCAACAAAATAATTGACCTGATGAAAGACAACCGATACAAAGTTTATACCGATGTGTCGTGTTTCACCGATTTTGATATTATAGATAAACTGCTGGCCAGCCCGGTTTACCCCGAAATTAAACCGCGAATTCTTTACGGTTCGGATTACACGCTTTTGCTTTTATTCGAAGATAATTTTGAAGAGAACGTGCGTCAGTTTAAAGAAAAATTTGGCGCTGACTTTGATGTCATTGCCCGCAAAAACCCGAAGGAGTTTTTAAAACATGTGATTTGAAACTTTTGGCAAACAATAGGACAATCTTCCTGCCGGCCACCCTCATCTGGTCTTAATACTTATGTCTGATTGTCTTGATACTAATTTTTTACTTGTTTTAAATCAAATACTTTTATAGTTTTAATCCGTTAAAATTTAAACCTGGATGAATGCCAAAATGGCCAAACAAAAAAACCATCAAAGTTTTCGAAACGGTGAAGAATTTGCGCAACAAATAGTGTCTATCCATTTCACTAATTCTTTTTTTCCATAGTTCATAATTTTAATAATGAGCCTATAATATTGAACTCAACTACCTGCATAACCACTATTTGCAACACAGAAAGTTACAACAAAAAGTCTTTTGATTGAAATTATTCAGCCTTAAGTTTATAGTTTGGTTTTTTAAATTATACAATTTTGATCTAATTCAAGCTGTGGAGTGACCGGTGACTGTCTCATGAATTGATGTAACAGAATTACGCTATTTATATTTTCCCCAAACAAAAAATGCAACAAGCTAAATAATAACTCGTTGCATTTTAAAATGTGCCCAGAACAAGACTCGAACTTGCACAGCCAAAAACGGCCACCAGGCCCTCAACCTGGCGTGTCTACCAATTCCACCATCTGGGCATATAATTAGTATTTCAAAAATCGCGATGCAAAACTATAAAATTTCTTTAAAACCGAACAGCATTGCAAAAAATAGTTTGGCAATTAACGTTCATATTCTTCTTCGAACCGTGTTTTTATAATCAGCCCATTTTTAACAGTAAAATAAAATCGTTCAGTTTTATTCACTTTAGGCGATACCATCGGGTCGAGTGCTAACCTGCCCTGATTGATTTCAGTGCTTCCAAGTTCCTCTGTATTTTCAAAGATATACACCGAATCACCTGCTGTTTCAATAATGGTCACCGGCTGGCCGAACCTCGGTTCGAGAACGGATGATGGTTTTCCTGTGAAGGATTTTTTCAGTTGTTGCTGTGTCCCGCAGGAAACTAATCCGATGAAAACCAGAAATATGAATATTATTTTAAACATTTTACACATTTTTGCCAAAGTAACTTGAAAATTTTGAAAAAGGGGTAATGACAACAGTTTTTAACTTTTATGTTGTTGAAAACTCAATGGCTATTCTGAATAAACAGCATATAATGGCCTCTGATTATTTTCTATCTTTGCACCGTGTTATACAACATGTTCATTATCAAAATTAAGCTGCAACATGATTCAATTTTTCAGAACTCAAAACCGTACAGTTATTGCGGTTGATTCAATTCTTCCGTTAAGTCAAAGCGACATCGAAAAGTTAGTGTGGTTATTTTCGGATGCCCAATTCATTAAACAGGAAAAGTTTGACGGCTGGTTCGTCGGTCCGCGCCGTGAAATGCTTACTCCGTGGAGCACCAATGCCGTGGAAATTACCCAGAATATGGGCATAAATGGCATTGTGCGCATCGAGGAATTCTTTCAGGTGGAAAATGAAAACGCCGATTACGACCACATGCTGCAGCGGAAATACAACGGGTTGAACCAGCACATCTTTGTTATAGAAAAACAACCCGATCCTATTCTGAATATTGATGACATTGCAGCATTTAATCAGCAGGAAGGTCTTGCACTAAGCGATGATGAAATTAAATACCTGAATTCTGTGGCAACAGCTATGGGGCGGCCACTCACCGATAGCGAGGTTTATGGTTTTGCGCAGGTAAATTCGGAACATTGCCGCCACAAAATTTTTAACGGCACATTTGTAATTGATGGAAAAGAAATGGAATCGTCGCTTTTTCAGATGATTAAAAAAACATCGAAAGTAAATCCAAACAAAATCGTTTCGGCGTATAAAGATAACTGCTCATTTGTGCAGGGACCGGTTGCTGAACAGTTTGCACCTAAAACACAGGATAAACCCGATTTTTTCGAAGTAAAAGATATTGAAACGGTTCTTTCACTGAAAGCTGAAACCCACAATTTCCCCACAACCGTTGAGCCATTTAACGGTGCTTCAACTGGCACAGGCGGCGAAATCCGTGACCGGATTGGCGGCGGAAAGGGCAGTTTCCCCATTGCCGGTACTGCCATTTACATGACTTCCTACCCGCGTACCGAAGCCGAGCGACCCTGGGAACAAACCACCGAAGAACGGGAGTGGTTGTACCAAACTCCCGAAGAGATTCTGATTAAAGCTTCCAACGGGGCCAGTGATTTTGGAAACAAATTCGGGCAGCCGCTGATTGCCGGTTCGGTACTTACATTTGAACATTTCGAGAATTATAAAAAATACGGTTACGACAAAGTGATTATGCTGGCCGGGGGAATTGGTTTTGCCAATAAAAAATACAGTCTGAAAGACGACCCGGACAAAGGCGATAAAGTGGTTTTGCTGGGTGGTGACAATTACCGCATTGGAATGGGCGGCGGTGCTGTTTCCTCAGTGGCAACCGGGGAATTTGAGAATGCCATTGAACTGAACGCCGTGCAGCGGGCGAATCCGGAAATGCAAAAGCGGGTGTACAACGCCATCCGCGCACTGGCCGAATCGGACGAAAATCCCATTATTTCCATTCACGACCACGGTGCGGGCGGTCACCTGAATTGCCTGTCGGAACTGGTGGAAACCACCGGCGGAAAAATCGACACAGCCAAATTACCGGTTGGCGATCCCACACTTTCACAGAAGGAAATTATCGGGAACGAATCGCAGGAACGTATGGGACTGGTGATGAAACCGGAAAATGTGGAGTTGCTGAAACGCATTTCCGAACGCGAAAGGGCTCCCATTTACGAAATTGGTGAAACCACCGGCGACATGCAGTTTACTTTTGAAAACTCGGCAACCGGCGAAAAACCCATCGACTGGCAACTGGGTTACATGTTTGGAAATCCGCCCAAAACGGTTTTGGAGGATACCTCAGAAATACCGGATTTTGCCGATTTGGAGTACAATCAGGAAGAAATAGATACACTGGTTGAACGCGTTATACAACTGGAATCCGTTGCATGTAAAGACTGGCTCACCAATAAGGTTGACCGCTCTGTTACCGGGCGAATTGCCAAACAGCAAGGCGCTGGAAAACTGCATCTGCCGTTGAATAATGTTGGCGTAATTACTATCGATTATCAGGGCAGGGCAGGGGTGGCCACTTCCATCGGACATGCTCCGGTGGCCGGAATGATTGACCCAACTGCCGGTTCATTGTTGTCCATTGCCGAAGCGCTGACCAACATGGTTTGGGCGCCAATGACCGACCATATTCGCAGCGTTTCGCTGAGTGCCAACTGGATGTGGCCGGCAAAGAATCCGGGTGAAAATGCACGGATTTATCATGCCGTGGAAGCCGCCAGTGATTTTGCCTGTGCAATCGGAATCAATATTCCAACCGGAAAAGACTCCATGTCGATGACCCAGAAGTACAAAGACGATGTGGTTTACGCTCCCGGAACGGTTATTATTTCTGCCTCCGGCGAAGTTTCGGACGTGCGGAAAGTGGTGGAACCGGTTTTGGTAAACGATGAATCGAAAGAAATTCTTTTTGTCGATTTTTCATTTTCCGAAAAGGCTTTGGGCGGAAGTGCTTTTGCGCAATCGGTAAACAGAATTGGAAAAAAAGCACCGACGGTTTCCAATGCTGAAAAGTTTGTGACAGCATTCAACACCGTTCAAAAACTGGTTGAGCAGGAACTGATTTTGGCCGGGCACGACATTGGTTCCGGCGGTTTGGTTACCACATTGCTCGAATTGTGTTTCAGCAGCAACAAAGGCGGAATGAATGTGGATTTGACAGGAATCGGCGAAGAGGATTTGGTTAAAGTACTATTCAGCGAAAACCCGGGAATTGTGATTCAGTGTGCCGATAACGATGAGGTGAAAAAGCAACTCACCGAAAGTGAAGTTGGTTTTGTTTCGCTTGGATTCCCGGTTCCTTACCGGAAAGTGCGTGTGAAAAATTTTGAAACCGAAACCGATTTCGATATTGATTCACTGCGCGATTTGTGGTTTAAAACTTCGTATTTGCTTGACCGAAAACAGAGCGGAAAAGAGTTGGCGCTGGAACGATTCAAAAATTATAAAAAACATGAACTGAAGTTTGATTTCGGAGAGTTTACAGGAAAAGCTTCCGATTACGGAATAGACCTGAACCGGCGTACTCCTTCGGGAATTAAAGCAGCCATTATTCGTGAAAAAGGCGTAAACGGCGACCGCGAAATGGCTTATGCCATGTATTTGGCCGGAATGGACGTGAAAGATGTGCACATGACCGACCTGATTTCGGGCCGTGAAACACTGGAAGATTTGAACATGATTGTTTTTGTGGGCGGTTTCTCCAACTCCGATGTGCTGGGTTCGGCCAAAGGCTGGGCAGGTGCCTTTAAATACAACGAAAAAGCCCGAATTGCGCTTGAAAAATTTTACCATCGAACCGATACATTGAGTTTGGGTGTTTGCAACGGCTGCCAGTTGATGGTTGAACTGAACCTGGTTTTCCCGGAGCACAGCATTCAACCCAAAATGTTACACAATGAGTCGGGTAAATTTGAATCGGCTTTTTTGAATGTGGATATTTTGGAAAATCAGTCGGTGATGCTGAACAACATGGCCGGGATGAAACTGGGAATCTGGGTGGCGCATGGCGAAGGGAAATTTTATCTGCCGTTCAACGAACTGGAATATCATATTCCTTTAAAATACAGCCACGATGAATATCCGGCCAATCCCAATGGGTCGCATTTTGCCGCCGCTGCAATATGTTCCGATGATGGCCGTCATTTAGCCATGATGCCTCACCTGGAAAGAGCTTTTGCTCCCTGGCAATGGGCACATTATCCTTCCGCGCGGAAAAAAGATGAACTTGCGCCATGGATTCAGGCATTTGTGAATGCAAGGGATTGGATAGTTCAACACAGCCTTTAGCAATTTGCAACCGGTTACATTTTAGGTGCTTAATAATAGTATTCGTAAATTTTTTGGCAGAATATCCAAATATCAATATTCAAAAAACAAACAAACTCCAAATTCGAATCTAAAAAATTACAAACAAGATGTGACCAATTGGAATTTAATGATTTGGTAATTGGAATTTTTTTGAGATTTGTTTTTTGTATATTGTCATTTCTGGCTTGTCCAGTTTACGTTGCAATCATTTTTCTACCCAATTCCTCAGCAAATGTTTTGCCTTTAAAATTTTCCACAATTTTCAGGGCAAATTTAATGGCAACGCCGGCACCTTTTCCGGTTACGATTTTTCCTGAAGTTTCCACTTCTGCTCCTGTGACTTCTGCCCCGATAAGTTGGTTTTCAAATCCTGGAAAACAGGTGGCCTTTTGGTTTTTCAGGATTCCGAGATTCCCAAAAACCAAAGGAGCTGCACAAATGGCGCCAAGTGGTTTTCCGTTTTTATGAAAATCAAGAATCTGTTTGCCCAGTCCGGCATGGTCATTCAGGTTGTTGGCGCCGGGCAAACCTCCGGGCAAAACAATCATATCAACTTTGTTGTAATCCACTTCTTCAAAAAGAACATCGGCAGTAATCGGTATGTTGTGCGAACCGGTTACCACTTTTTTGCCGGTTACCGACACAACCAAGGTTTCAATATTTGCACGTCGCAAAACGTCGATAATACTAACAGCTTCAATTTCTTCAAATCCTTCGGCTAAATGAACTGCTATTAATTTTTCCATAATCTTTTCTTTTCTGTAAAAATAAAAAAAGATCCCCGTAAACCGAAGATCTTTTCAGATGAGATTTTATCAGTATTTCAATTAATCGCGTATTCGTGCAGTGATTTTTCAAGCTTTTTACGGGTGAAGAAAATCCGG
>NZ_JAWLCI010000072.1:0-24179 GCF_041687215.1 Mariniphaga sp. | reverse complement strand
GCATAACTGTTAATTTTTAGTTGTTTATATATTAACAAGCAGGAGCAATTTTTGATCAAATTATTGTAAATCTGCGTAATACCGGATCGCCACCCTTAATTAGTTTAACATGAGATGTTTTTAAAATAATTCTTGAGCAATTGCAATAGCCTTTAAAAGTTAAACTTGAAATTGTTGCTTAAGAGTATAAATGGTCACCTGCATTAAATCAGGTGGCCATTTTCCTTATTACTCAATCCATTCAAATTAAGATGTTTTTATACTTTTGAACCAGATTTGTTTGAACTAAATTCAAACTAACATTTTAATTGGAAACTATGAAAGCACATGGGATTAGATTGAGTTTCGTTTTTATGTTTTTTCATTCTTTTGTGTTTGCTCAAGCCTATTCACTTAATGTCAGAATAAAAAATCAACCAGAAAATCCTGTGGTTTTGGGAACTATTAGCGGGGATAAATTTTCGCCAGTGGATACACTTGAACTGCAGCAGGTGGCGGAAAGTTTGTCTGGGGGAAACAATTTGGGTTCGCAAGGTTCTATTCAACAGGTGACTTCGAGTCACCAGCTGAAGCAGGTCAACTGGAATTTTTCGGAAAATGCAAAACCGGGAATGTATCGCTTAATTTTCGGACAAACTGCCTACGCCCGCGTTATGGGCGAATCTCCGCAACAACTTGACTTTATTTTCAATAACGAAAACATTGTTTTGGAAACAGACTTTAAGGCGCCGCAAAATAGTTTGATTGTTTTGCAATCGGAGGAAAACAGTGCGTGGTTTAATTTTTTGAAAAAAGAAAAGGAACTTCAGAATCATCTGGATTTGCTGGAAAAGGAAGTGGATTATTTTCAGACGAGAATAACCGCTGCAAAGTCTTCTCCCGAAACTGTTGCCAAATCTGATTTGCAGGAGTTTGAAAAGCAGGCAGTGGAAAAAGCAAACACATTCAATCAACTGCAAATGGAAAGAGACAGGTTCATTCTCAATACAGCGGAAAAGAATAAAGAATTATTGGCTTCACGGTTTATTTCCATTTTCAGGGAGCCGCTTCGCGACGGATACCTTTCGCAGCAGGAAAGAAAAGAATTTTACCAAAAGGAATATCTCAGGCACATTGATTTTACTGATGAATCGCTCATTCACTCGCCGGTTTTGACAGATAAAATTTTCGATTTCCTGGTTACATACAATCAGCGGGGATTTAGTCAGGAGCAAAGGGAACAGGAATATATGAAGGCGGTGGATGCTGTGATGAGTCGAATTGAAACTGTGAACCCAGCCAGTGAAATCAACAATCCGGTTTATGAGTTCATTTTGAATTATCTGGTATTCGGTTTTGAAAGGTTGAATATGGGCAAATTGTTGACTTACATTGCTGAAAATTATTCCGGTAGCCTTTGTCAAACCGACGAAAAAACCACGCTTGAACGAAAACTGGAATTTCAGAATATGAAACCCGGCAATTTGGTATCCGATTTTACCATTAATGATTTGAGAGATGAACCAACAACATTATCGCATATTTTAAAACCACGTAACCTGATTCTTTTTTATGCAAGTTGGTGCTCTCACTGCAAAGAAATTCTTCCGCAGATTAAAGCCTGGCGACGACAGTTTCAGGCTACTGAACTGGAAATTATAGCCATATCGCTCGACACTTCCAAATCAGACTGGCAGCAAATTGTTAGGGAAACCCGTTTCGAAGAGTTTTTTAACCTTTCTGAACTGAAAGGGTGGGATGGCGAAGTAGCCCCAAAATACAACGTATATGCCACGCCCACCATGTTTATTGTTGATGATAACCTTCGGATTCTGGCCAAACCGGAATCGATGGGAGAGTTAATGAAGTATTTTGAACAATAAACAATCTTAAGTTTCGGCATTCAATATTTTTTATTGAATTAGACACATAAACTAAAATTTGGAATTTTGTCTTTAATCCAGCGGATTTAAATGTTTATAGAATATTCAGAGAAATCGAAATATACGACCCTGGCCAGGGTCGAAATCCAATTCATTTGTCTTTTCTATAAACATTTGATGCCTCTGGTATCAGATCTCGCATGAAATAACAGGTGGCAATTTACAAAGCTCTGATTCAATCCCTTCATTTTGGTGAGTCTATTCACCAATTATTATAGTTTTTGTTGAATAGACTACTCTAATCCGTCATCCCGTCAATGGTTTTGATGCTTCCGTCGGGATTATATTCCAGTTCAACTACTTTCATGCTGCGTAGCCAGGTTTTTCCACCCGAGGGTTTGCAGTCGTGGTGAAACAAGTACCATTTTCCCTTAAATTCCAAAATGGAATGGTGGGTAGTCCACCCGACAACCGGCGTTAATATAACTCCTTTGTAAGTAAATGGTCCGTAAGGATTGTCTCCCACAGCATAGCAGAGCAAATGGGTATTTCCGGTAGAGTAAGAGAAGTAATATTTCCCGTTGTATTTGTGCACCCACGATGCCTCGAAAAAACGACGTTCGTGGTCGCCGGCTTTCAGCAGTTCACCATTTTCATCCACGATAATTACGTCGCGTGGTTCTTCGGCAAATTCAAGCATATTGTCGCTGAGTTTTGCCACACGCGCAAAAAGTGCAGGTTCATCATCCTTTGGTTCCTGACCGCACTCAATGGCTTTGTTGTTGCGGTAGCGTTGCAACTGACCACCCCAAAGTCCGCCAAAATACATGTAATAGCTGCCATCATCGTCTAAAAATACACATGGGTCAATGGAATAACTTCCTTTCATGGGAGCATCGAGCGGTTTGAACGGCCCTTCCGGTTTTTCGCTGATTGCCACTCCAATGCGAAAAATGTCGGTTTTGTCTTTCAATGGAAAATAGAGGTAGTATTTGCCATTTTTGAATGCGCAGTCAGAATCCCAAAGCTGTCGTCCGGCCCAGGGAATATTTTTTACATCCAGCGCAACACCGTGATCGGTAACTTCGCCATCAATTTCCTCCATGGAGAAAATGTGATAGTCGCGCATGTCGAAGTGGTCGCCGAGGTCATTCTCCGGAATTCCGGACTCGATGTCATGCGAAGGGTAGATGTAAATTTTTCCATTGAAAACATGTGCTGCAGGATCTGCGGTATAAAGGTTATCGACCAAATATCTTTTTTTCTTCATTTAGAATGATTTGAATATTATTTAAGTGATTTTTCAAATTTGGAATCAGCGGATCAGAATCCGCTGCACCTGTTTGTTTTATATTATTTTAACGCCTCTTCAATAATGGTTTTTACAACCGGTTTTGGCTGATAATCACGGTCGAAAAGAAGCGGATAATCTGTACGTCCGCGAATGGGCCAGTTGTTTTTCCAGGAATGATTATCGGTTACTCCCCAGGTAGTTACTCGGCTGATTTTATCCTGATGCTTCAGAAAAAGCCGGAAAACATCAGCGCAGGCTTCGTTCCATTCGGCCAAAGCTTCTTCGGTGAAACCGTCAGCGTAAGGATTCATCCGCGCTTCGTATTCGGCCCGTAGACCAACGTCGGCTGTTGTCTCTCTTGTGGGGAAAGGTAAAATGGTGAGATCGAATTCGGTAATCATTACATTCACGCCTAATTCAGAAAATGCAACAATACTCTTTTCAAATTCTTCCAGGTTGAGCGACTCCAGGTTTAAGTGTCCCTGCATGCCAATTCCATCAATTTTAATGCCTTTGGCCTGAAGGTTTTTAACCATTTCTATTACCCCTTTACGCCTGCCCGGGTTTGCCATTCCGTAGTCGTTATAGTACAATTCTGCATCCGGGTCGGCTTCGGCAGCAAACTGAAAAGCCAGCTCAATGTAATCTTCCCCAATAATTTCATAAAACTTGCTTTTCCGATACGAACTATCTTCAATAATTGCTTCATTCACCACATCCCAGCCATGAACCCGGCCCTTGTAGCGGCCAACCACTGCAAAAATATGATTCCGCATTCGTTCAATCAGCAGTTCGCGGCTCACATCGTTACCCTCTTCATCCACAAAAAACCATCTCGGAGCTTGCGAATGCCAGATGAGTGTGTGCCCCACAATATGCATGTTGTTTTGTTCTCCAAATTCCACAAAACGGTCGGGTAAATCAAAACTGAATTTTCCCTCTTCGGGTTGAATCCGTTCAGCTTTCATGCAGTTTTCGGCAACGATTGAATTAAAATGTGTTAAAATAATTTCCTGTGAAAGCGAATCCCTTCCGGATATTTGCCTGGGATTAACTGCCGTGCCGATGTAAAATTTTCCTTCAAACGCATCTTTCAGGGTTTGTTCTTTTTCAGTATTAGTTGAATTGCATGCTGGTAATGCTGCCGCAATAAACACCATTATTGCAAGAAACTGAAAAACAATTAATCGTTTCATTTCTTTTATTTTAAGTTGGTTATTTTTTCAAAATTAAACATATTATTTTCTGCTTGAAATTAAATCGTTTTCAATCTGAACTTCCATTTTTTTGTTGATTTCATAAAAGAAAAGACACGCAACACTTATCATAAAAGTAATTGTTGGAAAAATACTAACTGAAAGTTTTATGCCGGTAATGGTTTCGGGTAATTGCACCAGCAATTGTTCATTGTAGCCAAAAGCAGCCAAAATTCCTGCAACCAGCGCACCCCCAACACTTAATCCGGCTTTCAGGCCAAACACCATCGCTGAAAAGATAATACCGGTTGCACGTCGGTTGTTTTTCCATTCGGAATAATCGGCCACATCGGCTATCATGGCCCAAAGTAGCGGAATGGTTAACCCGTAAAAGAATCCGTGGAGAATCTGGCTTAGAAATACCAGCGCAACTGCTGTTGGAGAATAGAAAATGAATACCAGCAAAAACAGCGCAGAAAAAAACAGTCCGAAGCCAAAAACTTCTCTTTTCCCAAATTTGTCGGCAAGCGATTTTGAAAGTGCAATTCCAATAATCATAAAAATAATTCCTACTGCATTAAATAAACTGAACCCGGAAGTAGGTGCATCTTCCGGCCACTGAAAGCCATGCAGGTCCATGCTTACCAATACACTGTTCAGTCCGTCAATAAATCCGTTAAATCCGTAATTATCTAAAAAGGCAGCCAGATGAGGTTCGCTCAGGTAGTATTTAAAGTAGAACACATACATACCGTTTTTCAGGGCAAGTGTTATGAAAACAAAAACGGTTAAAATGAGCATGGCAATCCAGGGTTTGTTTTTGGAAAGGTCTTTTAAGTCCTGCTTCAGACTCGATTCCTGTTCTTTGGCAGGAATAATACGTTCTTTTGTGGTTAAAAATGTGATAATGAAAAATATAACCCCAATAACTGCGAAAATGGTCATTGTTTTTTCAAAACCGGTAGTCCGGTCTCCGTCGCCAAGTATAAGAACCAAAGGAAGTAACAAAACCTGCACAATAAACTGGGCAACCATAACTGCTGTAAAACGGTACGAGGAGAGACTGTTCCGCTCGGCCATATTCCCTGTAATTACTCCGCTAAGAGCTGCGTAGGGAGTATTGTTGGCTGCGTAAATCAATACCAGTAAAATGTAGGTTACGAGCGCATAAATTATTTTTCCGTTTTCACCGAAATTGGGCGTACTGAAGGCCAGAATGGCAAATACTCCAAATGGAATGGCAGTCCATAAAATCCAGGGACGAAATTTTCCCCAGCGGGTTTTGGTGCGGTCGGCAATGGCTCCCATCACCGGATTAAAGAATGCGCCCACCATTCCGCCTGCAAAAATTATGGCCGAAGCAGCGGCGGGTGGTACCCTGTAAACATCAGTGTAAAAGTAGGCAAGAAACGTCATTAATGTTTGAAAAATCAGGTTGGCTGAAAGATCCCCCAAACTGTAACCGATTTTTTCAATTACCGAAATTTTTTGAGAAGCTGGTTTCATAAAATTTTTTTGGTTTGAATTCAATATTAATTTAAAGCTGCAAGATAAAATATAGATTGTTATTATTACAGTAACAAAGTCATTAATAGTATTTTTTCTGTTAAAATTTTATTCTGAAGCCGAATTTTTGTTGTAAAATTGTGCCTTTAACAAAATCAATTTTTTAGAAATTAATAACCTGAAGCTAATCGATTGCGCAATGAAACTTACTGTTGTTGATGTCATTATAATTTTTGTTTATCTCCTCACTACCGTATTTATTGGATTAATTCTAAAAAAAGTTGCTCAAAAAAGCAAAGCAAACTACCTGTTGGGAGGAAATAAACTTCCATGGTATATGCTGGGGCTTTCCAATGCATCGGGCATGTTCGATATTTCGGGTACCATGTGGCTTGTAACCCTTCTGTTTGTTTACGGTTTGAAAAGTATTTGGATTCCATGGCTTTGGCCGGTTTTTAATCAGATTTTCCTGATGGTTTTCCTGAGTATCTGGTTGCGCCGTTCAAAAGTTACCACTGGGGCAGAATGGATAAACACCCGCTTCGGCCGCAGTCGCGACAGTAATCTTTCACACGGTGTGGTTGTGGTTTTTGCCTTAATCATGTGCCTCGGTTATTTGGCCTACGGTTTCATCGGTCTTGGTAAATTTGTAATGATTTTCATTCCCTGGGAAATTGTTGCACCATATATTCCTTTTGAAGTTCCACTGACTTATGTACCGCACATTTATGGTATTGCATTTACAATGTTTGCTGTTTTTTATGCTGTTTTGGGTGGAATGTCGAGTATTGTCTGGGCCGATGTGCTGCAATACATCATCATGACCATTTCGGCCATTTTAATAGGAGTTTTGGCTATGAAAGCCATGGCAGTGGAAACACTAAATGTGCCCGACGGTTGGCGCTCTCCGTTTTTTGGCTGGAATTTGAATGATCTTGACTGGCGCGGAATTATTGATGAAGTGAACAGCAAAATAGCCAGCGACGGTTATTCATTATTTACTATCTTTTTTATGATGATGGTATTTAAAGGAATTCTGGTTTCGATTGCCGGACCGGCACCAACTTACGATATGCAGAAAATTCTTTCAACTAAATCGCCCAAGGAAGCCGCCAAAATGAGTGGTTTTGTTTCGGTGGTGCTTATGCCTATTCGTTATTTTATGATTGCCGGTTTTGCCATTCTCGGTATTTTATACTACGACAGACTGAACCTTATGGTTGCCGGACAAATTGATTTCGAACAAATTCTTCCCTCGGCTATTTCGGAGTTTGTTCCCATTGGTTTCATGGGGTTGCTTTTAGCGGGTTTGCTGGCAGCATTCAATTCTACTTTTGCCGGAACATTAAATGCCGCCCAGGCCTACATTGTAAATGACATCTATTTGCGGTATGTTAAACCCGATGCCTCTAATATTGAAACCCGCAATATGAATTACATAACTGGTGTTGTGGTTGTAATTGTAAGTATCATTTTTGGTGTTTTTGCGCAAGATGTAAACAGTATGTTGCAATGGATTGTGTCGGCACTTTACGGAAGTTACGTGGTTTCCAATGTGTTGAAATGGTATTGGTGGCGGTTTAACGGCTACGGATATTTCTGGGGAATGGTGGCCGGGCTCATCCCTGCACTGATTTTTCCATACGTATTTTCTGAAACCCTCGATTTGTATTACTTTCCATGGTTGCTTGTGATTTCCATTGCCGGAGCTATGTTGGGAACTTTCCTCACTCCGCCAACCGACGAAAAAACCCTGATAGAATTTTACAGCAATGTTCGTCCGTGGGGTTTTTGGGGACCCATCAAACAAAAAGTGATGGCAGAAGATCCGACCTTTGAACCCAACAAAAACTTTAAGCGCGACATGTTTAACGTGGTAATCGGAACCATTGCCCAAACAGCACTGGTGGCATTACCCATTTACATTGTGCTGAAAGAAGCCTTTCCGATTTGGATTACCATTATTATTACCGTAATTTGCGGGTTTATTCTGAAAAAGACCTGGTGGGATACGCTGCCGGAGAAGTAGTTCAGAGTTCGCCCTTTGAAAAAATACGAAGTATTAAATCGCAGATTTATTTCTCAGGGTAAAGTTTAAAGTTGAAAAAAGAAATAGATGACACCTTCAAAAAAAGAATTTGAAAAAAGGCTGGTGAAGCTGAAAAAAGAGCACGAAAAATTGCTGACCAAAAAAAACAAGCCAGTTAAAAAAAATTACAACGGAATTTATTTCCGGTACAAACGTCCTATCTTGACCAGCGGACATGCTCCACTGGAATGGCGGTATGATATGAATTATGAAACCAATCCTTATTTGATGCAGCGTATCGGAATCAATGCTGCATTTAACAGCGGTGCCATTTATCTCGACGGCAGATATTTACTGGCCGTTCGGGTTGAAGGATGGGATCGCAAATCGTTTTTTGGCATTGCCGAAAGTCCCAACGGAATTGATAACTGGCAGTTTTGGGAACGGCCGGTTACCATGCCTGAAACTGATGAGCCGGATACAAATGTGTACGACATGCGCCTGGTTCAGCACGAAGACGGCTGGATTTACGGCATTTTCTGTGCCGAAAGGAAAGATATGGATGCACCAAAAGGAGATATTTCCATGGCCACAGCAAGCGGAGGAATTGCCCGCACCAAAGACCTGGTGAAGTGGGAGCGACTTCCGGATTTTATCTCACACCACGGACAGCAGCGGAACCTGGTTTTGCATCCTGAATTTGTGCATGGCAAATACGCATTTTATACCCGTCCGCAGGATGGATTCATCGAAGTTGGCGGTGGCGGAGGAATTGGCTGGGCGCTGGTTGACGATATTACCAAAGCTGAAGCTCCGCACGAAGAAATTATTGATGAAAAGGTTTATCATACCATAAAAGAACTGAAAAACGGACAGGGACCATCGCCGCTGAAAACCGAAAAAGGCTGGCTTCATTTGTCGCATGGTGTCCGGGCTTGTGCCGCCGGACTGCGTTATGTGTTGTATTTGTTTATGACCGATTTGGAAGATCCCTCGAAAGTGATTGCACGACCCGGTGGTTATTTTATGGCACCAGAGGGCGAGGAGCGGTTTGGTGATGTTTCGAATGTGCTCTTCGCTAATGGCTGGATTCGAAATATAAAGAATGAGGTGTTTATTTATTATGGTTCGTCAGATACGAGGATGCATGTGGCCACATCAACAATTGACAGATTAGTTGACTATTGCCTGAACACGGCGGAGGATGGCTTGCGTTCGGCTGAAAGTGTAAAAAAAATAAATGAATTGATTGACAGAAATTCGAAAAAGTGAATATGGAAAAAAAATACAACTGGGCCATTTTGGGATGCGGTAAAATTGCCCGGAAATTTAGCTCTGATTTGAAGTTGCTTCCCAATGCTAACCTTTACGCTGCGGCATCACGCGATTTGCAAAAAGCAAAAGATTTTGCCGGTGAATTGGGATTTGAAAAAGCGTACGGCAGTTACGAGGAAATGGTTGCTGACCCCAATGTGGATGCCGTTTATGTGGCAACGCCACATTCGCATCATTATGAACATGCGATGCTTTGCCTGAACCATAAAAAAGCTGTTTTGTGCGAAAAGGCCTTTGCTATGAATAAGAATGAAGTGGAAGAGATGATCGACTGCGCAAGGAAAAACAAAACTTTTTTAATGGAGGCATTCTGGACCATGTTTCAGCCAAGTTTCAAAAAAGCAATGGAAATTGTAAAATCAGGTGAATTGGGCAAGCTTAAAATCGTTCGTTCTGATTTTGCATTCAATGCACCTTTCGACGAAAATAAAAGGTTGTACAACGTGAAACTTGGTGGAGGTTCATTGCTCGATATTGGTATCTACCCGGTTTTTGCAGCTTTAACTTCGCTTGGGAAACCGGAAATTATTAAAACTTTTACCGATTTTGCCTCAACTGGTTCAGAAGAGTCCATCAGTATGATATTCAGGTACAAAGATGGGCAAATGGCAAACCTTACATCGAGTTTTGCCGGATTTTCGCCCACGCAAACTGAATATTGGTTCGAAAAAGGGTACATGATTCTGAATCCGAAATGGCATGCCCCCACCAATATAACTGTTTGGAAAGAGGGCGGTGAAATGCAAACATTTCCATCGGAACACAAGGAAGGAACAGGATATCAGTATGAAGCTGCACATGTGATGGAATGTTTGGATGAGGGGAAAATTGAAAGCGATAAAATGAGTTGGCAGATGAGTCTCGATTTAATGGAAACCCTGGACAGGATTCGAATTGATGCAGGGATATTTTTTCCTGACCACGATAAAAACATATTCTTTTGATAAAATTGTATCTGCGTAAATGTGAGCGCTATTTTTAAAACAATGAATAATCTGAATTTCCAAAAGTTGAAAAAACAGTTCGAAAATGAACTTACGGACAACATCCTGAATTATTGGGCAAAAGAGGTGTTTGATCCGAAACGGAGAACGTTTTACGGGCGGATAACCAACGATGGAAAAAAGTTTCCCGACGCGCCGCTTTCGGCCGTGTTTGTCACCCGTATTATGTGGACTTTTTCTGCCGCATACCGCATTTATCCAACGGCTGTTTACAAAAAAATGGCCGATGAAGCATTTCGGATTTTGCAGATTTCTTTCTGGGACCACGAAAATGGAGGCATTTACTGGAGCATTCTTCCCAACGGAAAACCGCTCGATACCAAAAAACAATTTTATGCCGAAGCATTTTTTATCTATGCGCTTTCGGAATATTACCTCGCATTTCAGGATGAACGGGCAAAACAACTGGCTGAATCCATGTTTATGCTGATGGAAAAATATGCATTCGATCTGGAATTTGGCGGATATTTCGAAGCCAAAACTGCCGATTGGCAGGAAACCGACGACCAACGGCTGAGCCCCAAAGAATTGAATGTGAAAAAATCGATGAACACGCACCTGCACATTCTGGAAGCTTACACCAATTTATACCGCATTTGTAAAACCGATGAAACGGAAAAGCAGTTGAGACATCTCATCCGGATTTTCCTCGATAAAATTACCAGCCATGAAACGTTTCATTTTCATTTGTTTTTGGATGCCGACTGGACCGTGCGTTCTGAAATTGATTCTTATGGGCACGACATTGAAGGAAGCTGGCTGCTGTGTGAAGCTGCCGAAGTTTTGGGAGACAAAGAGCTTTTAGAAGAAGTGGAACATGTTGCCTTGAAAATGGCCGACATAACACGCGACGAAGGTTTTGCCGAACATGGCGGCTTGTATTACGAAAAAGAGGGCGACCATTTGATGGAGCAATTCGACTGGTGGCCGCAGGCAGAATCCGTTGTAGGATTTTTTAATGCCTGGCAGTTAACGAAAAAGGAAGAGTATCTTAGTCTGGCAAACAGAAGTTGGGAATTCATTCAGAAATACATCATAGACAAAAAGAAAGGCGAATGGTTTTGGGGCGTGTCAAAAGATTTAAAACCGGTGGACAACGACAAGGTGAACGGCTGGAAGGCGCCTTACCATAATGGCCGGATGTGTATGGAAATGATGCGACGGATTGAACAGGTTTAACAACAAAACCTTCCGCAGAGTTAATAGTAATAAAGAATATGAAATGAGAAATTTTTGGGTTATTTTGGCAGTTATTGCTGCATTTTCAGGGTTTAACACAGGATGTAAAACAACACAAACTACAGTGAATACTTCTACAATAAGTGAACTCGATCTTGACAGGTATATTGGGAAATGGTACGAAATTGCCCGGTATGACCATTCATTTGAACGCGGTTTGGTTGGTGTAACTGCAACCTACTCTTACCGCGATGACGGAAAAATAAAGGTGGTAAATGCAGGATACAAAAACAGTCTCGACGGAAAATACAGTGAAGCTATCGGGAAAGCTAAACAACCCAGACCAGATAAAGAACCCGGCAAGCTGAAGGTTGCTTTTTTCTGGATTTTTTATGCCGATTATTTCATTCTCGAACTGGATGAAGAATACCAGTGGGCTTTAATTGGCAGTTCTTCAGACAAATATCTGTGGATTTTAAGCCGCACTCCACAGCTTGAACAAGAAACCCTGGATTACATTCTGAAAAAAGCAAGGGAAAGAGGCTACGATACCGACAAACTGATTTGGGTTGAACAGAAAACGTAAATACGATCACTTTTTTGAAAAACTCAATTGCGGTTTTTTTATCAGCTCCAGGATAACCATGAAATAATTATCAAATTGATAATAAGTCCAATAGCCCCTTTTTGGATGATAAAGCTGAAAGAACCATCAAAAAAAAGAAGTATTGTAAAAGATGATACTATTGCAGAAATTATTAATAATTTTTCTTGCCAGGCACTTTGAAACCAGATACCAAAAGCGCTTAGAATAAAAAGAACCGTGCTTGCCAGGTAAAGTAAAATTGCGATTTTTTGAATGAAAAGTTCTGAACCGATTCCCGACAACACCCATGATTTTCCGGTCCAGCCCATTTTTGTTTTGAATTCAACTAACCTGGCTGCAAGAAAGAAAAACCAAATATGTACAAGTCCGTGAAATAGAACAAAAGTACCTTTAATTATACTACTCATTATTTTTGATTTTATTCATCCAGATATAACCAAACACAAACTGAAACAGACCAGTTGAAAAATACAAAGGTTGAAGGAAACTTTTATAGCCAATCCACGATACCTGGGCAATTATCCAGACTATCATTATCAGACCAAATGCTGTTGCAATGCGGGCAGCTTGTTTATGTTTTCTTAGGGTAGCAACAAAACCTGCCATATTACCCAGTCCGTTAAATGTAAAAAGTACAATTCCAGGGATTAAAAAATTGGTAAACGGAGTTGATTGCAGCCAGTCGGTGCTCATAGCAAGAGCTTCACCATTTGGATTATTTATCAGACCGAAACCGCCGACAAGACCACTTAACCCATTAAACACTTGGAAAATAGTGGTTAATAAAATAACTGTTTTCAATTTTTGATTTGTTTTTTTAGTATCCATAATTATTTTTTTTGGTTTAAACTGAATATTTAATTGAAAAATTTTCCAATAAAAAGTGCATCTCGCTAAAATCTGTATCATTTATTATTCCTGCAAAATGACGGTAAGTATAGTGCAGATGAAGAGCACGAAATGAGAACCCATAAAGCATTGCCAGAAAATATGGATCTTCTTGTTTCATTTTCCTTTCAGCCATAAATATTCTGAAAGCTGTTTCATACATTTTGATTGATTTTTCGGTTTCATCCACAATTAGTTCAGCAGCTTGTTTGTTTTTGTATTGTTGTTGTGAAATTACATACCACAACCTGCGGGCAGTTTCGTTTGTCCATCCATTCAAGAATTTTTTCAACCTGTATTCTAAAAATTCATGCAGCGAAACTTTTTTGGCCATTTCCTTAATCTCTTCCAATGAAATACGGTTTTGGTCCAAATCCTCTTGCAGTAAAGTAAATATCTCTTCCAACAGTTCCTGCTTGCTTGAAAAATGATTGTAAAATGAGCTTTCTTTTATACTAACTTCACGAGTAATTTGTCTTATGGAAACGGCGTCATAACCTCTTTCCGCGATTAATTTTATCGATACATTTAATATTTTTTCTCTGTTATTCATTCTGTTTTTTAATTTTGAGACAAAAATAACTAACGTTTGTTAGTTTTAAAAGTAAATTCATAATTTTTTTAACACGAACAAATTCGTTATCCGATATTGCATTGAATTATAGATTTTTAGATTGTTTTTAATAAATATATAACATAGGGTTTAGAAAGAAATAGAAAGATTAATGATATGATATTTTATAGAAATTTTGTGTTTTTGTGTTTTTATGGCAGAAATTAACTCTCCTAATCAAGCTCAACTTTAAATTTCGGTTAACAAACATAGATTTTTAATAAAGAAAATTTTCTTTAAATAATTTGTTTCTACTTTTGAAGTGGATTTAAATAAAAAAATAAAAATCACTTGAAATGAACGAAACAAGGAAATACAAAACAAAAGCTCAGGCCTCGGAACCAACGCTCAAAAGGTTGCCTGGTTATTTGTATTTTCTTGAGCAGGTGAAAGAGGAGGGAGTCATAAATATTTCGGCGCCAACAATTGGAAAAGAGCTTGAGCTTGATCCAACACAGGTAGTAAAAGATTTAGCTGTTACCGGTGTAAAAGGAAAACCGCGGGTGGGTTACAACACCTACGAACTGATTCACGCACTGGAAGATTTCCTTGGATTTAACAAAATAAATGAAGCTTTTCTGGTGGGAGCGGGTAACCTCGGTTCGGCGCTGATGGCTTACCAGGAGCACCAGTCGCTGGGATTGAAAATACTGGCCGCTTTTGATGTGGATGAGGCTAAAATAGGACAAACCATCGGCGGAATTCACATCCTGGAGTACAACAAGTTGTTTCATCTTTCGGGCCGGTTAAACGTGAAGATTGGAATTCTGACCACGCCAAACCAGGTTGCACAGGAAGTTGCTGAAGACCTTGTAAACTGCGGAATAAAAGCCATCTGGAATTTTACCTCAGCCAAACTGAGCTTACCCGAAGAAATAATTGTTCAAAGCACTTCTATGAGTTCTTATGCCGCCGTTCTGTTGCGGCGATTGAACGATGCAAATTTATAAACATTTAAAAACCGAAAAAAAATGAAAACATTAAAAAAAATCATCAATTGTTTAAAGAGTTATATAAAGAAAAATTTCTTTAATCTGCCAAAAACTGACATTTCTCAGGATTGCGAAAAGGTATTTGGAATGAATATTCTTACCGAAAATGAAGTGGAGGCGAAAACCATTCCTGTTGAAGAATATGTAACCTGCTATAATTGCACCACACGCTGGCAAACACTTTAGTGTGATAAGTTATTTGAAGTTCAATAAATTACACAATAATTTTAAAGTATTTTTAACACCCGGGTGTTTCAGTTAGTTTCCACCTGAAAATCCGGTAACTTTTTACCGGCTGCTATCCGTGCTTTTTTCTTCGAAATAACTTTCGTCAATCAAACCATGTCTTACTGCAGCAAGTGCTGCCTCGTGAGTGTTTTTTACCTCATAATAATTTGTATTCACCTCTTTTAGTTTTTCCCCAACATTTTCATTTCCATCAAGGAAAGTTCGTTTTCTGATTTTTCTTATAAAAATAGTTTCAATTCTTCCCGGAAATTCAAATGCCAGCCGGGAATAGATTTCCGGGTCGTGCTGGCCACTGTCGCCAATCAGAATAAATTTCTGCCCGGGATAAAATTGAAGTAACGATTCAATCTTTTCAAATTTGTGTTCGTGGCTTCCGCCGCCCGACTTCCAGAATTTGTAAATACTTGATTCCAGTTTCCGAAGCATAAAAACACCTTTTGGAAGGTGGTTAAAATGGAAAAAATCGTCGAGCAAATCGTATAAATTCCATTCGCTGCTCGAAACATAAAAGAATGGATTATTTTCAGTTTTAAATGTTCCTTTTGCCAGCGCATCATAAAATTTTGAAACTCCCAGAAATGGCGAACGTGTGAGGGCATTTTTTAACAGCATCAGCCGAAGTTTTTTCAAAATTTGGGTAGCATGAGAAATCATAACTGTATCGTCAATGTCGGAAACTATTATTCGATTATGACGAACCGGAACAATTCTGATTTCACCTGTGGCATGGATGGGCGGCTGGTTTTCAATAATTTGGTCGAGCAGTTCAAAATGAATGGAATGCCACTCTTTTGTCAGCAAATCATCCTGTTTGTTTTCAAAATGAAAATGAAAAGAAAAATAGCCCAATTCATCGGTTTTAACAGTTTTTGACTCACCCAAAAAAGTTGCACTCACTTTAACATCGGGGATTTCATCGCTCGAAAATCGTTTAATTGTGGACAACATGTTAGTCCAGAAACGATGTTTGTTCTTTGGTTTTGCCAGTCCTTTGTCTTCAATGACCATCCCCTGAATAAAAACGTCGGTCTCATTTCCGTACCCTTTATAAGGGAGTATTTTAGGCATATCGAGCCAGCCGGCTTTCTGCTTTAAAAATACCTTCAGAACTTTAAAGGGCTTTTTAATTCCTTTTATAAATGGTTTAAAATACTTCATATTTTTTTTCAGTCCAACTAACAAAAGGTTGTTTTCTCTTGCCAGTTTCGATAAATGGAACTTGTAAATATAACGAGAATTGTAAATTTTTAAAAATATGAGTTTTGCGGAAATGTTCCACATATTATGGAATTATTTCCTCAATTACTAAATATAAAAATCTGATTTTCAATATTTTTTCCTTTGGAGCAATTATTTCTTATATTGTTTGCAGAATATTAAAAGTAAGAGAGATGAATGTATTTATTACCGGAACAAGTTCGGGTTTGGGTTTTGGACTGGCAAAATATTATCTCGCCGCCGGACACCGGGTTTACGGTTTGAGCCGGAAGATGAATGAAGAATTGAACAGCTTTACCAATTTCCATTTTCTGGTTCAGGATATTTCCAGGTTTAATGAAATGGAAACCAATCTTATTTCTTTTTTGAAAGATGTAGAAGTGATTGATTTAGTGATTCTGAATGCCGGAATTTTGAATGAAATTAAAGATTTGAAAGATACCAGCCTTCATGAAATTAAGAAAGTAATGGATGTGAACGTTTGGGCAAACAAGATTCTGATTGAAACATTATTTCGCGAAGTGGATGAAATTAAACAGGTTGTGGCGGTTTCATCTGGTGCGGCTGTAAGCGGGGCACGAGGTTGGAATGCTTATTCTCTCTCGAAAGCAACACTAAACATGCTTATCAGTCTGTATGCGAAAGAATACACCAATTCCCATTTTTGTGCACTGGCTCCCGGCCTTGTGGATTCCGGAATGCAGGATTACATTTATACGCTTGAAGACGATGACAAATTTCCGATAGTTCAACGGCTAAAGCAGGCCAAAGGGACTGAAAAAATGCCGAAACCCGATGAGGCTGCCCTTGTTTTTGCCAAAGCGGTGGAATCTGTAAAAAATCATGAAAGCGGAACTTTTCTGGATGTAAGGAAGTTATAATTTTGCTTATTTTTAAGCCATAAAAGTTTAAAGTACATCTATTGAAAAACAGTTCAAAAAAGCGGATTTTATTCGTTATAAATCCCAAATCGGGCAGGGGTCAACGGCAGGATATTGATGAAGTTGTTTCCCGCTTTTCCGAAGAATTTAAATTTGATTTTCAATTCTATCGCACTACCGGAGAAGGAGATAAGGAAAAAATCAGGCAGCACATCAAAGAATATCAGCCTGACACTGTTATGGCGGTGGGTGGAGACGGTACCGTAAATATGGTTGCGGGCGAACTGATTGGGCACGACATCAAACTTGGAATTATTCCTGCCGGTTCAGCCAACGGATTGGCCTACAATCTCGAAATTCCGGAAAATCTTGAGGCCGCACTGAAAAAAAATTTGAGTGGAAAGGTCCAATCTATTGATGTAATTCGAATTAATAAAAAGTATTATTGTTTGCATTTGGGCGACATTGGCCTGAATGCCCGCATTGTGAAACGGTTTGAAAAAGAAGGCTCGAAAGGAATGCTGGGCTATGGAAAACAATTGTTTAAAGAACTGTTTGAAGGGAAAACCTACTTTTCTTTTTACATTAAATTACCCGAACACCGCCGAAAAAAAATGAAGGCAGAAATGCTTGTAATTGCCAACGCAAAAAGTTTCGGTACCGGCGCAATTATTAATCCTACCGGAAAATTGAATGACGGGAAATTTGAGATTGTAATCATCAGGCCATATCCGTGGTGGTTTATATTTACATTTATATATTCCGCATTTTCCGGCAATCTTCATAAAATGAATTATATAAAAATATATTCCGCCTCAGAAGCAATAATTACTTTGCCAAAAGTTCAGGAATTTCAGATTGATGGTGAAATTATTCCGGAAACTAAAGAAATTAATGTTGAAATTTTACACAATTCCCTGAAATTGGCATGCGGCTGATTTTCATTAAATATGTTTTAAAGATTGTTCCATAACCATTTATAAGCAAAGTTCTTTTTGTAATTTGCGGCCAAATATCAACTGTTGAATTTTTATTCACCAGTTTCAGAAATCAAAACCAAAATGGAACAACCTGAAAAACCGGAAAAGAAAGGAAAAATTAAAGCATTTGTTTATAAATATTTGCGGTTTAAGTCATCTATATACGCCCGCGTTGTTTATATCATCGCTATTTTATCTTTTTTTCTTTTTATTGCTTTTGGTGCAATTTTCAACTCGGTTTATGGCGAATATTTAGATAAAGTTATACGGCAACGTGGAAACGACATTGGTTCCATTATTGAAGGTTCGCTTTATTATTCCATGTTAAAAAATGACGATGCTGCCCTGCACAGCACATTGGATATAATCAATACCATTTCCGGTGTTGACGAAGTGAATCTGTATGACCACGAGAATGAACTGGTTTACTCCTCTCTTTTTGCCGACACTTTAAGAAACAGCGATCCGGACTGCATCAGTTGCCATACTGATTTTAATACCATGTTTTCTGCGAACGAAAAGGACTACAGAATAATTGATTATCACAGTGCATGTAGCATGAGCAGCACAAATGAAGGGCACAGGCAATTGCTCATTCGTACTCCAATTCTGAATGAACCTTCATGCTACACTGCCGCCTGTCATTTTCACAGTGCCGACGAAGAAGTGCTTGGTTCACTTATTATTAAAGTGCCCCTCGAGCAGCTCGATACTGCTGTTTCTCAATCTTCAACAGAATTTTTTCTGCTGGCTGCATTAACTACATTTATTCTTGTTTTGTTTTTAATTTTCTTTACAAATAATAAAATCAGAAAGCCGCTTACGGCGCTCATAACTGCGAGCGAAGCTGTTGCCCAGGGTGACCGGAACCGCAGGTTGGAAATTAAACCCAACCTGCTCGACGATATGAAAATGGTTTCCATGGCATTCAATAACATGCTCGATAATTTGGATTCTGCAAATAAAGAACTGGAAAACTGGTCGCATCAGTTGGAATACAAAGTTCAGAGAAAATCAGAGGAACTCTCCGAAATTCAAAATGAACTAATTCATATTGAGCGTATTGCATCATTGGGAAAACTATCGTCTTCGGTAGCTCACGAGCTAAACAACCCATTATCGAGTATTTTAACCTATACCAAGCTGGTTTCAAAAAAAATAAACCGGATGGAGCTGGATGAAGAGCTTTCAGGATCGCTTTTAAAGCATTTGGTTGTAATTGAAAAGGAAACCAAACGGTGTGGCGAAATTGTAAAAGGTTTGATGGATTTCTCAAGAAAAGGACAGGAAGATTTTAAAGATACACACCTTCATCAGGTTTTTAAAGAAACGTACGATTTGATTGAGCACCAGATGGAAATGGCAAACATTCACTTTTATACCGATTTTAGTGCTGCAAACGATTTAGTTTCATGCAACGAAAACCAGATAAAACAAGTGTGTGTGGCCCTGCTTGTAAATGCTTCGGAGGCGGTTACTGAAAATGGTGAAATAGTAATGAAAACCAGTAATCCCGATGCAGAACATTTGCAACTGGATATTATTGATAATGGTGTGGGAATTCCGATTCAGGATATACCACACATTTTTCAACCATTTTTTTCCGCCAAACGACAGGCCAGCGGAATAGGACTGGGGCTGGCCATTGTGCACGGTATTGTTCAAAGCCACAAGGGCAGGGTAGATGTGGAATCGGAACCGGGAAAAGGAACAACTATGTCGGTTATTTTTCCGTTGGTTAAAAACTAAATTTTTTTAAAATGGCAAATCAAGTATCACTGTTAATTGTTGACGACGAAGAATCGGTTAGGGACTCGCTTTACAACTGGTTTATTGAAGATGGTTTTAAAGTGGAATGTGCCGAAAATGCCAAGGAGGCTCTGGCCAAATTGGAAGCAGAGCATTTTGATATTATTTTGGCCGATATAAAAATGCCCGGTATGGACGGAATGGAAATGCACCGGCGCATCAGGGCGTTGAATCCGGAAGCAATTGTGATAATTATGACTGCTTTTGCTTCGGTTGAAACTGCCGTTCAGGCATTAAAAGATGGCGCTTTCGATTACATTACCAAGCCATTTGATCCGGATGATCTTTCGCATTTGATTCGCAATGCCGCCAAACAGGTGGAAATGAAATCGGAAAATGAAACACTGAAAAACCGTATTGTTTCGCTTGAAAACATTGAAGATATTGTTGGAACCAGTCCGGCAATGATGAAGGTTTTGAAAGATGTGGAAAGTGTTTCACAGTCTAATTCTTCGGTTATAATAACCGGTGAAAGCGGAACCGGAAAAGAATTGATTGCGAGGGCCATTCATTCCAATTCTTCGCGGAAGTTTTTTCCGCTGGTTACCGTGCATTGCGGCGCTTTGTCTGAAGATTTACTTGAAAGCGAACTGTTTGGCCACGAAAAAGGCGCTTTTACCGGAGCCATGTTTAACCGGAAAGGCCGTTTCGAAATTGCCGATGGAGGAACCATTTTTTTGGATGAAATTGCAACGATTTCCGCGAAAATGCAGATTGAACTGCTGCGTGTGCTGGAATCGAAAAAATTTGTGCGTGTGGGTGGAAATAAAGAAATTCAATCCGATTTCAGGGTGATTTGCGCTACCAACCGCGATTTGAAAAAAATGGTGGATGAAGGAATCTTTCGCGAAGACCTTTATTACCGTTTGAATGTGGTCAATATTGCCATTCCTCCATTACGTGAACGAACCGGCGACATTCCGCTATTGGTGGATTATTTCATAAAAAAATACTGCAATACCATGAGCCGCGATCTGATTTCTATTGAGCCTGCAGCTTTAAAACGATTGGAACAATATGATTTTCCGGGAAATGTGCGTGAACTGGAGAACATGATTGAACGGGCAATTGTGGTTGGAAACGGGAAAGAAATCAGGTTGAAAGATTTGCCTATTGGAACTGCAACTCCGGGTAATTCAGCAGATAGCCTGCAGGAACTGGAGAAAAACCATATTTTTCATACATTAAACAAACTGGACTGGAATATTAGCCGTTCGGCCAAATTGCTAAAAGTTGACCGCGTTACACTTTACAATAAAATTAAAAAATACAACCTGAAAAAAGGAAAGGGAAAATAGTTCCTTTTAGTTTTTTTTGCTCAGGCAATTAAATTTTTTACTGTTTGAAGGAACAGGATAATTTTAAAATTTTTGAATTGGATAAACAGCGCATTTTACTTATATCTTTTGGGCAGTTCGATAAAAATTTCCTTCAAAAAATTGCAACTGCCGTACAGTCTGTTGTCGGTTTGCCAGTTGATATAGAATCGGGTTATACTGATTTGTCGAAATATTACGACCCTGCCCGGCGCCAATACGACGGCAACCGGCTAATCCATTTTCTCCATTCTGAATATGCTACTGATAAAAGAAAAGTAATCGGACTTTTCAGGGTCGATTTGTTCATTCCCATTTTAACCTACATTATTGGCCAGGCCATATATAAAGGAAATGCCGGGGTTGTTTCACTTTTTCGGCTGAAAAATGAGTTGTATGGACTGAAGAAAGATGACCATCTTTTATTTGAGCGTTTTGTAAAGGAAATTGTTCACGAACTGGGTCATACTATGGGTTTGACGCATTGTTATACACCAACTTGTATTATGCGTTCCAGCACCTATATTGAAGATGTTGACCAAAAAGATGCACATTTTTGTTCGAAATGCAGGCAAAAACTGGATGAAGAACAATAAGCTTTTCAGAGAAAAAATATCCATTTCTATTCAATATTTAGAATATTGTCCCAAAATGAAAAAGGGTGGCAGTATTGTAAGTTTTTATATGTAGCTTCAATTCAGTGTTTTAGTTAATTTGGTTTCAGATTTGAACAATTGTTTTCTTACAGAAGTTTAAAATTTACTTATATGGAAACTTTATTAATTATTTTATTGGTTGTATCATTTTCCGGATTTATTGCCGGATTGGTTTTATTACGCAGATTGCTGGGTTCCAAAAAGGACGCACAAAATTAAATCAGTAACGAACGCATAAAAAAAAACCGGCAGCTTTTTAGTTACCGGGTTTTAATGCCTTAATCTTTTTCAAACAAAAAGGTAAAGTATGCTTTGTTGCAACCACAGCGCAGCCAGGAAAAACGTATTTAAGCGTTTTTCAGAATGTCGGTGGTAAGGTTATTGATGCTTGTTTCCAGTGCTTCGAAAGGTTTTCCGTTGCCCTGGTTATCGTCTTCCACAAAATGGTATTTCATTCCGGCAACATCAGCGGCGGCCATAATTCGTTTAAAATCGATTACTCCGGCTCCAACAGATGTAATGTCGTCTTTAACGATGTCGAAATATGGCGCTTGCTGGGTGAGCATATCTTTAAAATGGAAAAGCTGGAATCTTCCAGGATAACGGTTAAACATCTCCACAGGATCCTGTCCGGCTTTTGTTACCCAGTAAAAGTCTATCTCCATGGTAATTAAATCCGGATCCATTTCGGGCATAAAAATATCGTAATAAGGAACAATTCCATCCAGGTTGGCAAACTCGAAGTTGTGGTTGTGGTATCCGAACTGAATCCCGACACCTTTCATAATCCGGCCAACTTCGTTCCACTCGCCAACCATTCTTTTATAGAACTCAACATGGCGGTCTTCCTCTTCAACCCACGGCTGAACGCAATATTTCACACCAAGTTCAGCATGGTCGTCGGCCATTTTCTGTGCACTTTCGGTAGTAATTCCTTCGGCTTCAACACTGGTGTGGCTGCTAATTATTTCCATACCCATGTCATTCACCATCTTTTTAAATTCCTTAGGCGAATATCCGTAAAATTTTCCGTTGGCATAATCGGCCAGCTCCAGGTTTTTGAAACCCATGTCCGAGAGTTTTTGTAACGAACCTTTAACATCGGCAGCCATGGCATCGCGAATAGTGTAAAGCTGCAGGCCAACGCCAAAACTTTTACGGTCAATAGCCGCGCCAGGCGAGCAGGCAAGTGGGCCTAAAGCCATTAAACCAAGTGTTCCCGCTGATGAAATTTTTAAAAAATCTCTCCTGTTTTTTGAAGTTTTCATAATCCTTATTTATTGTAATATTAAAAATTAAAACGAACTGAATTTTGGAGGGTTAAAAATAATACAAATAAATTGTTTATTAAACAGAAATAGACTGTTTTACTCCAATTAATGTCTTTACTTTTGTAACTTTGGTGAAATCATTAAAAAAAGATTTTTGAAAATTTTTATCAAAAATATGGTTTGTATTCGTTGCCAGATGGTAGTGAAGGCCGAGCTTGAAAAACTTGGGCTGAATTACAATCAGGTAAAAATCGGAGAAGTGGATTTGGTTGGAAAAATACAACCTGAACAACTGGAACAACTTAATACCGGGTTAAAAAAGGCCGGACTTGCATTAATGGATGATAAAAAAAGCATTCTGGTTGAAAAAATCAGAAGTGCTATCATAGAATTGGTACACTACTCCGAAGACCAGATTAAAGTAAACCTTTCTGATTTTTTGAGCGAAAAACTTAACTACAATTATACCTATCTTGCCAATCTTTTTTCAGAAGTAAAAGGAATTACCATCGAAAAATTTTACCTCACCCACAAAATTGAACGGGTAAAAGAATTAATCGTTTACGATGAGCTGAATCTTTCTGAAATTGCATACCGAATGAACTACAGCAGTGTAGCTCATCTTTCAAATCAGTTTAAAAAATTTACCGGATTAACCCCAACCCATTTCAAAATGCTTAAAAGCAAACGCCGCGACACACTCGAAAATGTGTGAATAATGTAATTCATATCCTGAATTGTGTAACACTTCCGATAAAATGCCTGGGTAACTTTGCAAAGATTACTTTATAAGGAGGGGCATGAAAAATATTGAATTTGAAAAGTCCATTATATTAGTCCTCGTCGATATTATTGAATATGTTCCAAACTCGGTGGTGAGCAAAACCATTATCCGAAAAACTACCGGAAACATTATCCTTGTAGCTATTGACAGGGGAGAAGCTTTGACAGAGAATACTTCGCCTTACGACATATTTATTCAGATTATTGAAGGGACAGCCGAAGTAGTTATTGAAGATAATTCAAACACACTTCAAACTGGGCAGGGAATAGTTGTTCCGGCTCATTCAACGCATATGATTAAAGCAAACGAGCGGTTTAAAATGATTTCAACCATTATTAAAAGCGGTTATGAAGGCATTTTAATCTGAGGAAATTAATAACAATTTAAAACAAAAGTCATGACAAAAAGCAATGAAGGAAAAGAAGGCAAAAACCACAAAAAGGAGCCTGCAAAAAGTCTGAAAGAGAAAAGAGCCGCAAAAGCTGCAAAACGTGATGGAAAGAATGAAAG
>NZ_JAWLCI010000071.1:0-25311 GCF_041687215.1 Mariniphaga sp. | reverse complement strand
CCTGAACCAGTTCCTTGTCATATTTGAAAAAAGGGTCCAGCTATAAAGAGCTAAACCCTCGGTATTTTTAATTACACACTTTGTGAAACAGTGTCAATTTGAAAAAAATCTGATGATCATTCTCGCAGAACCTGATTTCATTTTTAGCAAAAAATCCTCAACATACCAGGCAATTTCATCACCAAAAACAAAGAAAACCCCTCCTGAAACATACGTACAAGATTTTGCAACATAGATTAAACTTTTTGTAACATACGTGCTATGTTTTACATTATTTTTTGGCGTAACTTGAATAGATAAAAAACTTTAAAATCAAAAAATTAATGAAGTATGCTTTGAAAATCAAAAACTTATTTCTGATTCTAAATGCTTTCGCACTTTTTTTCACCGCATGTGAAAAAGATAACACTTTTTTTTACAGAAACAGTGGATAATACAGTATTAACTTCATTTATTCAACTAAAAACATGGCAACCATGAAAAAACTTATAATCCTTTTAATCAGTTGTATTTTCAGTCTGGCTTCGTTTGCTCAATCTAATCCATGGGACTTTGAAGAATGGGAGGATGGGAAACCCACGGGATGGACTACTTCCTGGAATACGACTCAAGACACAACGAATACTACAGGATTCTGTTGCAGATTTGAACCTTTCCTTTATGATAGTATTCACCGCCCAACACTTATTGGTAAATTTGTTGTTAATTTCAACGATCGTCCAAGATATTTTTCTTTTAAAATAAAAACTGAAGTTTTATATCATACCTCTACTCGTTTTTTTTTGAACTATTCCGTTGTGTTGCGTTATGGTGATGAAGACCCTAAACCATGTTATAGTATAGCGTCGGGTTCTGCTTTTTTTAAAAAATATTATTGTCCGGAAGGTTGGAGACAAATAGTCGTGCCGATCCCTCCCCCATCTTGCAGATCTGGATTTAATCCTGATTCTGCTATCTTATTAGAAAATGTAGAAGTAGGAATTGGATTTGATTTATTTCAGGATCATGCATTCTCATTAAATGCTTTGGGATTGGCTTGGATTGATGGAATAACACTGAGCTCTGTGAACCCACAAAGTATGTTTTCCAATCTTGATTATAAGGACATACTCATTTCAGGGGAAACAGAAACAATTAAATGGGATGGTGGTCCAGATACTGAAAACCTGATACTCAGTTATAGTATAAATGATGGGGCATCATATCAGCAAATAGGTATAGCATCGCCTGGAAGCATTGGTCAGTTAGATTGGGAAATCACTGCTGGATTGTTGGCTGATAAATGTCGTTTAAAATTAACGGTTGAAGGAACTGGTGAAGTACTCGATTCGAGCAATATCTTTTACATCAAGCCCTACCTCCTCACGCGGTTGGAGAGCAATGGAGAAATGACCCAATACAACATTTTAACAGACCGTTGGGGATTTGCCAATTACCCGGAAGATATGTGGCCCGAATGGTATTACAACCAGTTCGATTACAAAGGAATTGATCCTTTCACCAACCAACTGTATGATGATGTTCAGGCGCCAATTTTTGGAGAAATTAATCCTTATACTTTTGTTTCATGGGAGGCATTTGTGAAAGCCTTTACAACGGATGCCTGTTATTTTGATGTTTCAACGGGAATTTATTCTCCGATGGCAATTGCTAACTGGAGCACGGATACCGTCGCTTGGGGAGGTTCATGTTTCGCAATAGCAGGTTCAAATGCACTTGCTTTTTCAAAAAAGGATGCTTTTCTGAGCACATACTCAACATTTCCTGCTTTTGGTACCCCACTGTCCGTAACTTCTTCGGAGGCCGTAATTGATAATATCACCCGGATTTATGCCCATTGCTATGGTGATCCTACCGACCAGAACTGGGATAATCCACCTGCTATTAATCAGATAACTCCACTTCAGGTGGTAAATGAATTAAAAACTCATTTCAGTAAGGCTGATGTTACTCCCCGTTCTATTTCTTTCTGGCATAATCATAGTTCAGGTGGACATTCTGTACTTCCTTATCAGTTGCGGCAGGATGCCAATCATGAAAACATTTACTATATCGACATTTATGATAATTCTTACCCGAATGATTTTGAAGCAAAAATTCAAGTCAACCTTGAAGATAATGGAGGGAACGGAAGTTGGTTCTATGATAACTATCCTGATTGGGGAGGAAGTACAAACTTAAAGCTGGAATGTGATGCAAATGCTTATCTGTCACAGCCCATCTTAAAAAAAGGAGAACGTTCTGATTTTATTCTTGCAGGCGACAGTATCAGGATAGGGGGCAATCGTTTTGAGGATATCAGGATAACGGATAACCAGGGGAAAAGTGCCGGATATTACGATGACCAGTTAAAATATGACATTGAAGGCTCAGTGCCGCTGATACCTCCCACAGGAAGTTTGCGAAAACCGTATGCTTATTATCTGCCGGGTGGAAATTACTCAGTAAAACTTGACAATTTTACCTCTGAAGTCGCAAATGCTTTCTTTTTCTATAACAATAAAGCACTAATATACAAACGAAATGATGCAGGAGAATCTCAAACTGACAGGCTGATTTTTGGCAATGGTCTTTCAATAGCTAATCCTGATGAAGAAAGCAAAAAGGCCCAAATTGATTTAATCATAAAAGAAATGGACAGGGAGAAAGTTTTCCGCCTGCATCCTATGCCACTTGAACCGGATGATTCCATAAGGTTTGAATCTCCTGATGACAACCAGATGATTTTATATAATTATGGAAGCACAAAAAAGTATGGAGCTGAGCTGAACAGTTTTTCTTCCAGTGGGTTTGAACGGTTTGTAAATGACCAGATTACTATTGAGAAAAATACATCTCACCGTTTTATAATCAACTGGACAGATGTTGAAGAGAGTGTACTTACCGTATATGTTGACAATGAAATGGATGGTTCGTTTGAAGATACACTTTTGTTAAATTACCATGTTACCGGTGTTGACGATAAAGAAATAAATTCTCTGATAGCAGATTTAAACCTGCAGGTTTGGCCAAACCCGGCAGAAGATAAAATAACTTTTAGTTACCGGTTAAACTCCGACAGTAAAATATCCATAAAAATATTCGACAGCCTTGGAAGGGAAATAATGACACCCCTTAATCCGGAAAGGCAAATACAGGGAAAACACAACTTACCGGTTAATATAGCAGAACTTCCAGCCGGAATCTATTACTATCATTTCATTATAAACAATTATAAGATTAACGGGAAAATAATCAAATTATAAAATGAGAACTAATGCAAATAAGCAAATAACATAAAGTTAATTTCATTACAAAAGAAGGAGACATCTGTATATCAGAATTTGTAAAATTTAAAATCCAGTATGATGAAAAAGCCAAGAATCCTTTTATTTTGCTGTTTATTCAGCATAGTTTCGTTTGCCCAATCTAATGACTGGGACTTTGAGAACTGGGAGGATGGGCAGCCCACGGGATGGATCACTTCAGTTAATACGACTCAAGACACCGTAAATAGTACAGAATTTTGTTGTAGATTCGAACCTTTCCTTGATGGTACTGCTCATCGTCCAAGGCTTAAGGGTACATTTATTGTTAATTTTAACGAACTTCCCAAATTCTTTTCTTTTAATTTTAAAGCTGCAGTACTTACTCTAGCCAGCACAGGTTTTTTACTCCATTATAGAATTCGGTTAACTTATCCAATTGCAAACTCAGATCATCATTGTTCCAGTTATTTGTCGGATTACGTTTTTTTTAAAAGATATTATTGTCCGAAAGATTGGAAACAAATCGTTGTACCGATCTCCACAGGTACCTGTGCAACTATGGTTAATAATGATTCTCTCATTTCCTTAAAAAATGTAGTTGTAGAAATTGAATTTGAATTTGAGCAGGATCATGCCTTCGCAACAGAAGCTCTGGGATTAGCCTGGTTAGATGCTATTACACTTAGTCCTGTGAACCCACAAAATATGTTTTCCAATCTTGATTATAAGGACGTACTTATTTCAGGGGAAACAGAAACAATTAAATGGGATGGCGGTCCAGATACTGAAAACCTGATACTCAGTTATAGTATAAATGATGGGGCATCATATCAGCCAATAGGTATAGCATCGCCTGGAAGCATTGGTCAGTTAGATTGGGAAATCCCAACTGGATTGCTGGCTGATAAATGTCGTTTAAAATTAACTGTTGAAGAAACTGGAGAAGATCTGGATATAAGCAATGTATTTTATATTAAACCTTACAGTCTCACACGGCTGGAAAGCAATGGAGAAATGACCCAATACAACATTTGGACAGACAGGTGGGGATTTGAAAATAACAGAGAACATGTGTGGCCGGTCTGGTACACCAACCAGATTAATTATAATGGCATTGATGAGCACACTGGCCAGCTTTATGATCACCTCCAGGGCGACTCGGTTTTTTTTAACGCAAAAGCAGAGGACTTTCCAGCCTGGGGAAGCTACACCGGTACTTTTTCGGTTCCTACTTGTTACGATGACCTGATAACAGCACTATATAATCACAAGGCACTTTTAAGCTGGAAGAACAAAAAATACCAATGGAATGGTTCGTGTTTCGGAATAGCTGCGTCCAATGCGCTCGCTTTCGAATCGAAAAATGATTTTTTGAACGCATACCCGAATTTTGGCAATTTTGCTGTGCCTTATACTGTTTCACCAGGCATGGGAACGGTAGCAACCGTAACCGAACTATTTACACACCAGATTGGTAATCCCTCAATTTATAATGATATAGCAGGAAATGGATTAAAAACACCCACCCAGACTGTGGAAGACATTAAAAAAATGTTTAGCACAGGCCATACTGAGATTCGGACGCTGACAATGTACAATAATTCAGGATCAGGTGGCCACACTATAGTACCTTACAAGCTGGAACAGGATACCGTTAACGAACAGTATTATTATATCTATGTGTACGATAACGAAATACCGGATTCAACCAATGCACGTATCAGGGTTGATGTTAGTGCCAACGGAGGGGTTGGCAGCTGGGAACCATTATATGGCTGGCCAGGCTGGGGTGGTGATAAGGATTTATATCTGGAAATACCTTCAAGCTATTATTATGTAAATGCTACCCTAAAAAAAGCAACCAGTTACTATTCCCTTCTGGATAGTTTAATCGAGATAAGTCCGAATGACGGAGCAAATATTCGTATTAAAAATGTAAGCGGAAACACCAGCGGTTATATGGATGATCAGCTACTTGAGGAAATACCAGATGTCCATGCCCTAATGCATAAAGATGGCTCTGAATCACCACCTTATAGTTATCTTGTACCAGCAGGAGAATACACCATCGATATCTCAAACCCAGAAAATAAAGCGGCTGAAGGATATGTATTTACTAAAGACCAACTGTTCTATTACGAACGTAAAAATACTGCACCAGAACAAACAGACCGGCTGTTATATAATGGCTCGCTTACAGCAATAAACCCGGATGATGAGGCAAGAAACATAAAAATGATGCTTATACTGGAAGAGGAGGATGAGGAAAAAGTGTTTAAACTGAATCCTTTTAAACTGGAAAAAGAAGATTCGGTAAAAGTTGAGTCTCCTGACAACAAACACATAATTTTATCCAATTACGGAAGTGCCAAACAATACGGAGTGGAACTACACCATGTTTCTTCCTCAGGATTTAAACGATTTGTAAATGACAGCATTCCAATCGGAGAAAACACATCGCATCTTTTTGAGGTAAACTGGACCGATGTTGAAGAGAGTGTACTTACCGTATATGTTGACAATGAAATGAATGGTTCGTATGAAGATACACTTTTGCTGAATTACCATGTTACCGGTGTTGACGATAAAGAAATAAATTCTCTGATAGCAGATTTAAACCTGCAGGTTTGGCCAAACCCGGCAGAAGATAAAATAACTTTTAGTTACCGGTTAAACTCCGACAGTAAAATATCCATAAAAATATTCGACAGCCTTGGAAGGGAAATAATGACACCACTGAATGTGGAAAGGCAAATACAGGGAAAACACAACTTACCGGTTAATATAGCAGAACTTCCAGCCGGAATCTATTACTATCATTTTATTGTAAACAATTATAAGATTAACGGGAAAATAATTAAAATATAGTGTATTAAAATGGCATAAGGTTCGCCATACAGAACCGGTTATTAATTATGGTTTTGCAAAGCCAGGTCTTAAAATAGTTACGACTCATAGTAAATAGAGTAAATTGTCCATCGCCACCAGTGATGCCCCGATTTTCACTCCAAAAACCCAAAAACCCCTCCTGCAACATAAGTGCAAGCTTTTGCAACATAGTTTAAACATTTAGCAACATACGTGCTATGCATTGCTTTTTGATTTGGCGTAACTTGAATGATATTAACTGCAAAAAATTAAAAATCATGAAAACACCAATTTTACTTTTCGCTGCCATTTTAATGGCATGGGCAACTTCGGCTCAAACTACTTTTTCTGTTCCTGAACGCACCCCGGAGCAACAATATCCGCGGTTAGTTTTGTTGTTGAATTACAACATAAATGTGGCAATCAGTTACGCCAAATCGCATGGGCAAACCGTGGAAGAGTTTGGCAAATATTGCGGCGACCTTTACAAAGAAACCTGGTCCAAAGAAGGTGGCTTCCAGACTTTCGTAACAGGTAATCTAATGAACCTGACCGATCTTTCAGAAAAAGTGGAAATCGTTAACCAAACCGACAAAAAAGTAACGCTGAAAGTAATTGGTTTTTACCCTAATCTGCGCAATAACGAACCCATTCACAATGTAACCTACGATGAATTCATTCGGTTTTTTAAGGCCTCCCATGACCTAATTGCCGAATACCTGGGCTGTACTGTTTCATTTAAAATTTTGGACGACGGATTGGAGGTGGTGCTGGAATCAACACCCGACAAAGAATATGTGGAAAGCCTTTACCAGGCAGGCATAGAACTTCACAGAAAGGCGGAACAAACCCGAAACCGATCGCTGGATAACCGTGCTGCAGGAATATTTAAAAAAGTGATTGAACTTGAACCTAATCATGCTCCTTCGCTTATTCAACTGGGTTGGATTTACAACTCAAAAGAAACAAAAAGGTTTTGGGAAGAAGGATTCCTCGATTCAGCTTTTTATTTTGCCAATCGGGCATTGCAAGCCGACGATAAATCAGCATCGGTTTATGGATTATTATCTACGTTGAATCAAACAAAAGGAAATTATGATGAAGCTTTAAAGATAAGTGAAAAATCGTTAATGTTTGACCCGGGCCAATCAGGCGTTTACCGATTTATGGGTAATTTGTATTTTAATACATGCGACTATCCGAAAGCAGTTGAAATGAACATAAAACAACTAGAACAAGATAAAGCAAACGGCGATAATTTCTATACCTTAAACGCTATGTTTTCTCAATTAGGCAGAACAGGATTTATTAAAGAAAGCGAAGTTTACAATAAACGCCTCTTAAAATTAAACAACGACTCTTCTGCCTATTTTCAGAATTTAATGTTTGAATATTTTTTGTTGGATGATTATGAAGCAGTTAATAAAATGGCTACCGAACGGCTGAAAAAAAAACCGGATGATTTGAACTGTAAATATTTTCTGGTTTGGTCCAATCTTTTTCAAAAAAATTATGATGAAGCCTACCAATGGTTAAACGAGATTCATGAGGTTTCAGTCACAGAAGGAAGACAGGTTAACCCTAATCCATGGTTCGGTTATGCCTTTTCTAAAAAGGGAAAAAATAAGGAGGCAGAGGAACACTTTAGCGGTGCCATTCTGCAGGCAAATCGTCAAATTCAAGCTAATATTTATCCGGAAATAAATTTACCATACCTCACTTTGGCATCCGTTTATTCAGCAAAGGGCGAAACAGAAAAAGCGCTTGAAGCGCTGGGAAAAAATAAAAGTTACCATTTGCAAACAGTTATTTTTCTGAAACAAGATCCTATGCTCGAAAATATCCGCAACGAACCTAAGTTTCAGAAAATATTAAAAGAAACCGTGCGCAAATATGAAAATGCGCACAAGGAAGTTGGAAAAATTCTTGCTACACATGGATTGCTGAACAACTAAAAATGGCTGTTTTACTTTTATCCGGAGAAAATTTTAAAGAGCGACTCAACATCATTACAAAAGCCCGGCTTGCCGATCATCATTTTGGCGTTTCTGCGAGTTCAGGAAAAGCATGTAAAACAAAGAATATTCACCGGTTGAAACGACCATGAATAAAATTTATTCACACAATTGTACCATTATAATTTTCAAGGGAGTTACATCGAATACCTTTAAAAATTAACATTTATAATGAGATGAAAATAATGTTACAAACATTCAAAAAAATTATTCGTAACTTTTCTTAAAAAATACGGTAAAAATCAGTGTTTTAAAAAACCAAAATGACCGGTGCAACCAATAACGGGCAGGATTTTATGAGGCGGCTTACCGAGATTATAGAAGCCAACCTTCAAAACGAGCAGTTTGGAGTGAAAGAACTAATCCGTGAAATGGGCATGAGCCGGTCGGGTTTTCACCGGAGAATTACCGAAGTTGCCAAAATGCCCGCCAATCAGTTTATTTGCCAGGTACGCCTGAAAAAGGCATTAAAAATGTTACGGGAAACATCGTTAACTGTTTCCGAAACAGCATACGAATGCGGATTTCACAGTGTTCCCTACTTTTCAAAATGCTTTCGGAATTATTACGGTTATTCTCCGGGGAAAACAGGCGACCGGAATGAAACAGAGCTTCCTGCCGAAACAGGCAGTCTGCAAAAAAACAGCAAATGGAAAAAATGGCTGATATCGGCGGCAAGTCTAATCATCTTTGGACTGATTATTTTCATCATTTCAGAATCAGCCTGGTTTAGTTCTGATAATTCAGGCAAAAAAGAAATTCCAAACACCATTGCCATACTGCCCTTAAAATTTGAAGGTTCAGATTCCATGAGAATTATGGCAGGCGGATTAACAGAAGCCGTATTAAACCATTTGATGGAGATTGAAAACCTGGTTATCCGTTCCAAAACTTCGGTGGAACAGTATCGGGAAACCACCAAACCACTGAAAGAAATTGCAAAGGAAATGAAAGTAGATTATGTGATTGAAACCAGTGGCTGGCAATACGGTGAAAACCTGCAATTCCAGATAAACCTTGCCGATGCAGAAAACGACAATTATCTCCTTCGGGAACCATACACTGCAAACCTGAAAGAGGACAATTTTTTGGATTTACAAAATCTTATCGTCTTTGATATCATTGAAAAAACAAAAACCCAACTTTCACCACACGAAAAAGAAAAACTGAAAGTGCGGATTACAGATAATCCCGCAGCTCTGAATGCATACCTGCAGGGGCTAAGGTATCTGGATTTATCAGGCCAAAAAGGATATTTCAGCCTATGGCAGCAAGCAAGGGAAGAAAACTTGAAGGCTAAAATGAATTTTGAGAAAGCAATCCAACTGGATACCGGGTTTATAGAAGCTTATTTGAAGCTTGGGCAAATTTATATCAATAACCTGGGGTATGATATATTACATAGAAAAGAATATCTCGATTCAGGATTGGTTATGGCGGAAAAGGCCATTTCCTTGCACAATAACCGGATAAAAGGTGATGAATACCGCCACGCTTTATCTTTAAAAAGCTCCTATATGAGACGACAGGGTAAAATTGAAGAATCAAGGAGTTTATTTGAAGAAGGTTTGAAATATGGCACTGTTAATACACCGGAAAATTACAAAGGTATGTTTTCCACGTATTCTCATCTTGAAGATTATTATGAGGCAATCCACGCTTTTTATAAATATGTTGAACTGAAACCCGAAGAAGAAATAATCGCTCCATGGATGTACAACCAATTCTGTTTAGTTCTTTTTTATACAGGTTTTCCCGACGTGGCAGAAAAGTATTTACTTGAGTGTCTGAATACAAATCTTGATTCAGTTAATTTTTACAATTATATGTGCCTTGGGAATATATACAGCGGAAATTTTGAATCTTCCATCGGGTACGCCAACAAAGGCTTGAAAATTAATCCCAATTCGAACCATTTGCTTTTGCTTTGCAATAAAACTTTTAGCTACTTATTGCTCAGGGAGTTTGAATCTGCGTTTGAAACGCTTAACGAAATTAACAAACATAACTGGCTTAACTTTCCTGAAAACTATTTTACATCGTTAACAGCACTTGTTTACCTCCGAAACGGAAAACCAACACTTGCAAATCAATATTTTCAGGAAGCCATAACAAACCTGAACTACGAAATTAGCACCGGTCATCGCGATGCTTCATTATTCTATTCCCATTTTGAACTGGCCATGATATATGCTGCACTTGATGATAAAGAAAGAGCCCTGCACTACCTGAAGGAAGTAACAAATAAACCAACAATACCCCGCTGGATAATTATTTGTCTTGAAAATCATACTGCACTTGACAATATTCGCCACGACCACGAATTGATAAAACTGGAAAGGGAATTGACAGACAAATATCAAAAAGAACATCAACGGGTTGCAACTTTGTTAAGGCAAAAAGGGGAAATATAACCTGAACTATTCATGAATTTTTAATAATACAAATAAGTTCATCCGCCAACCGGCGGACCGGCTTAGATGAAGTTATCCCGAGTCTTCAGCGATTTACAGCACATGTTTGTTTTATATTATTGAATGTTAAACAACAATAGATAAATGAGTTACCAGTTAATTTGCTCATTTTAAGAATGGCGATGACCATTTTCTAATTCATTTGGTTTTTTATTGGTGATTAATAAGGTAAAATTCAATTGTATAACTTTTTTACTAAGGTTAACCAATTAAAAATAAGGTTTTTAAATACATAAAAACCTTATTTCTTTTTCAAACAAACCTTAGTAGAAATGTTAACCGGATAAAAGCAACCTTATTAACTTATTTATATTGAAAAAATACCGCCATATTTTATTCTACTGAAATCCAAATTAACCAACCCTATATGTGCTCTTTATATAATAAACACTAAAATGAAACTACCAAATAAATGGTTGAATCTTCGGGATTACTGAATCTTTGTCGTCCCGAGGCTTTAGAAAAATTATTTATTGATTATCCGGACTGAGATTGCATCGGCATGCTTCATAAACTATTTAATGAACATTTATTACACTCCTGGCACATAAGTATAACCTTTTGAAACAGGAATTAAAGAATCTGGGAAAAAAGTGCTAAGTATTGCTTTGGGTTTTGTTTTAAATTGAACATTAATTATTAAAAAATCATAACGTAAAGGAGGTAGGTCATGAAAATCAAAACATTTATTTTAATCGTTTGTGCATTTGCACTTTTTTTCACAGGATGTGAAAGGGATGAATTTTTTGCCGAACCAGCAGATAATTCAATATTAAAATCGGCCATGAATAAAGAGTTGCCAATTAAATTAATTGGTAATGGTTATGTTACTGTTACGGAAGTTTGGAAAGACTTTTTGGGACCTGATATGGATTTTCCTGCCGAGGGAATTAGTTACGGAGTTATGACTCATTTGGGAAAACTACAAGCAGAAAAAAGTATTTGGTACACAACTGGAGTTGCACCTGACCCGGAAAACGAAGGATTTCTTATCTGGTCTCAGGAAGGCGATTGGTGCGCTGCGGATGGAGATATGCTGCACTGGACAATAGTTGGGAGTTTGGAAATTGGCGCCGGTAAGGTTAGCGGCAGAGCCGAATTGGATGGCGGAACGGGCCGGTTTAAAAATGCAACTGGTTATTTTGATTTAAACGGGCATGTTGACCCTGAAAATCCTACTACTCGGTTTATTGTTGATTCCGGTGTCGGGATGATTTCCAATGTGGGTAGCGGCAAATAGCAAAAATCAATGAATGCCGCCAGAAAAAAAAGTAAAAATTATCCATTTGCAACATAAGTGCAAGCTTTTACAACATAATTTAAACTTTTTGAAACAAAAATGCTATGCATTGCATTTGCAATTGTTGTAACTTAAATGAATGAAAAACTTAAAAATTAAAAATCATGAAAAAATTATTCTTTTGGATTTGCCTGTTATCTTTTTCATTTTTTGCAACTGATGCAATGGCAAATCTGTCCGGAAATGAATCAGCAATCGCTGAGAAATTTAACTTGAACGTGGTTAAGGAGAAACATCCCAGACCATTTAAAAGTACTGTTGTTTACAACACTGCAATTCCCGGTATTGGAATAGGAAAAGCCACACACATGGGATTTATTACCACAGATTCTTTTTTTGATTTTTCAAATGGTGTGGGGATTGAAAAAATTCATGCTTCAAATGGCGACGAATTGGATATGACCTGGACCTGGAATTTGGCAGATAACACAGGTACTTATCAGATTACCGGCGGAACGGGTCGGTTTGCAGGTGCCACAGGAAGTGGCGAATGGTCAGGTGTTTTTTCATCTAACTATCAGTTCTTTACTATCCACATTAATGGTGATATTGTTTACTGAATTGGTAATTTGACTTATAACTGAAATTGAAAATGAATCAACTCCATATTGAAGGTTTGCAGGAATCTGAGACTCCGGATTCCTGCAAATTTTACCAAAAAGCCACTTTAAATGCCATTAAAATTAACGCAAATGAAAACAGTTCAAACTTTTCTGAAATTCTCAACCAAAATTTTGTTGCCGGTTTTATTTTCGGTTAGCACTTTACTTTGCTCAGCTCAGGAAAATGTTAAAAGCCTTACGTTTTACAGTAAATCGTTAAAAAAAGATCGAAAGGTTGAGGTGTTTTTACCGGAAGATTATAATGAAAATGAATCAGTAAGATACCCGGTAATTTACTTTTTGCATGGATGCGGACAAAACAGTTTTAGTGAAGGAAACATACACTATATTTTAAATAAACTGATAAATAACAAAACAATATCGCCTGTTATACTTGTAAAGCCCGATGGAAGCTGCCCTGACTGGGAAAGCAGTTATTTTATGAACTCTGCTTTAAACGGAAATTTTGAGGATTACCTTGTAAAAGACCTGGTGGAATATATCGATTCTGCTTATAGAACAATTGCATTGAGGGATAAAAGAGCAATTATGGGATATTCCGAAGGTGGCAGTAATGCGATAAGAACGGCACTGAAACATCCGGATAAATACAGTGGTGTGGTTTCTCATTCCAGCAGACCAAATATGAGTTCGCACTCACTTTATATTCCCGGAATTTTATCAGAAAATGGCGGAGCGCCGGTAGATTCATTTCGTCCAAATGCCGGACCATGGTCTCTTGGTATTTTTTCAATGGCTGCCGCATTTTCGCCAAATTTAAACAATCCACCCTATTTTGTTGATTTCCCGGTTGACAGGAATGGCAATTTTATCGATTCGATCTGGAATCGATATTTGTTGAACGACTGCTCTTTTCTGGCCAAAAATATTTCAAAGGAAGACGATTTGGCCATTTATTTTGATTGCGGAACCTGGGATGAATTAGGAGTTTATCCATTTAATACCAGTTTTGCCGATTCGCTGAAAAAAATAGGATTGCCCCATCAATTTCAATCCTACCCCGGCGGCCACTACGACAGGGACAGCAGATACCCCATTGGAATGGCGTTTCTGGATTCGGTGATGAATAAAGTCAAATAAATGTTCATTATGAAACCACAAATTTTCTCTCTTAAATTCGGAATAAACACCTGTTACATCATCAAAGGTGAAGGAACCATCATGATTGACGGGGGTCCTTCAAAAGCAAGAGAAAAATTCAAAAAGTATCTGATTCAGTATTCCATCAATCCAAACGAAATTAAATTGGTTGTATTGACCCATGCCGATTTCGATCATTCAGGGTCGGCAGGGGCAATCAGGGAAATAACCGGCGCTAAAATAGCTGTCCACGAAAACGACAGGGCAATTCTGGAAGAGGGGCGATTTAATTTTCCCCCCGGAGTAACTGCCTGGGGAAAAATCTCGCACGCCATTTTTGAACCCCTTTTGAAAAAAATTCCAATACCTCCCCAAAAAGCTGATATCATTTTAAATAATGAGGATTACCCGCTTTCAGATTTCGGAATTGATGGCAGAATAATTTATACCCCGGGGCATACTGCAGGGCACGTTTCGGTATTAATGGATAATGGTGATCTTTTTGCCGGTTGCCTGGCACACAATATCCGCTTGTTTACTCCGGGACCGCGATTACCGATATATGCAGAAGATATTGAACAAATCAAAAAAAGCTGGAAACTGGTTATCGACCAGGGTGCAACAATGATTTACCCGGGCCATGGAAAACCGTTTCATATCGATTCAATTATAAAATATTTGTGAATTTCAGAGATTACAAAATGAACTACAGATTTATAAAATAGCTTGTCATGAAACGAGCATTACAAAATTTCGTCACACAGATGAATTATTATAAGCGAGTTACATCGAATACCTTTAAAAATTAACAATTATAATGAGATGAAAAATAGAAATATTTTGGCCTATTCACTTTTAACAGTGATGTTTTTATTCCTCTACACGAATATTTCAGCTAAAAAAATTCCTGAAGGAAATGTAAGTGGAACCTGGACAAAAAAAGCCTCTCCTTACTATGTTAATGGAGAGATAACCATTCCCGACGGTGAAACGCTGACCATTGAACCAGGCGTGGAAGTAATTTTTGAAGGGCATTACAAATTCAATGTTCAGGGAAGATTACTGGCTATCGGTACTGAAAAGGATACGATTACTTTTACGGCGAAAGATAAAGAAACCGGCTGGCATGGAATTCGTTTCGAAAATACACCGGCAAGCAACGATTCCAGCAAAATTATTTACTGTAAGCTTGAATTCGGAAAAGCCAATTCCGGGATCCAGGTAAAAGACAGATTGGGAGGTGCAATCTGTGCAACAACAGGTAAGTTGAGAATTTCACATTGCCTGTTCCGCAAAAACATGAGTTATCATCCAAGTATAGACCAATCAGGTGGTGGCGCAATTTTTTTAAGTGGAAATCCGGTTATTGAATATTGTGAGTTTTGTTGTAACGAGAGTACCTTTGGAAGTGCCCTGCTCATTTTTCAATCCAATGTAAGTCCAGTAATCCGTAATAATTATTTTCACCATAACGGCGGCCATGGTACAATTAACATTGGAAGCTGGAGTGGTATTAATACTTCACCGGTTTTTATGAATAATATTATTGCCAATAATCACTCCAACGGACATGGCGTAATTCATTTCAGTAATGGTGGCGGCCAGACTGTTTTTATCAATAATACCATTGTTAATAATACCTGCGACGGAGACGGAGGCGCCATTTTTACCAATTACGAAACAGCAAAACCCTTGTTTGTAAATACCATCATTTACGGGAACAAACCCGCTCAGGTCAGGCTTGAAATTGACTCGGAACTTCATTTTTTTAACTGTCTGATCGAGGGTGGCAAGAATAAATTTTCAGGCCAAAGTTTTACCGGGACTTATCAAGACATTATAGAAGAAAATCCTCAGTTTGAAAACAAAGCCAACTTCGATTTTCATTTAAAAGTCGGTTCGCCTTGTGTTGGCAGAGGAATAGATTCTGTTGAAGTAAACGGAATTTGGTACCATGTGCCAAAGATTGATTTTGAAGGTAATCCCAGACCAAATCCATTAGGAACTGCACCGGATATTGGTGCATATGAAAGTAACTCACCAAATAGTTCAAATTAATAAAAACCTAAAAACTATTCAATATGGAAACAAAACAAAAACGATTTAAATCTCCTTGTAAAAATAATTGTAACAGAAGATTATTTATTTTAAAAGGTTCTCAACTTGCCGCAGGAATAACATTTATTCCCGGTATTTTAAATTCTTCATTTACGAACTTTCAACAACAAACAAAAGAAGAGATTCACCAAAAGCTTGACGAACTGGTTTATAAAAACTTCCAGGTTTACGGAACATGTTCACAAGCTACTTTCAGCACATTAAACGAAGTATTTGATTTAAATGCTGAAAACATTACAAAAGCGCTGGCCTCTTTTCCGGGAATTGCCATGCGTGGTGAAACATGTGGTGCAGTTTCGGCGTGTTTGCTGGGAATTGCACTCGTTTATGAAAAAGAATCTGAAAGTAAAGAAAGACCAAAATTATCAGATAGTCCATCCATGAATTTTTGCACCCGTTTTGAAAATGAATATGGTTCAACACGTTGCAGGGATGTAATCCGGAAGGTGTCAAAAAAGGAATACCAGATAACCAAACCAGAAGATTATGTTATTCTGGCACAGGATGGCGCTCTGAATAATTGTCCCGAAGTGGTTAAAAAAGCATTGCACTTTGCCGCTGATATCATTATGGAGAATGTGTAAACTGAATTCAGTTAAAATTTGGTTTAAAGGATTTCTCAAATAATTGCTAATATGAACGATAAAATATCAAAACAAACAGGCGCCAGCATACCCGGAAGCGTCAAATAAACAAACAACAAATCAGGCTTTTTGAGCTGGTGACTTTGGTTCACCCGCTCAATGAATCCCATACCATATTTATTCACCTGCTGAACTTGTAGTCAGCAGGTGAAAATTCAAAGATAAGCTGGTAATTCAAAATCTATTGATAATTTTTCAAATGTATTTTCAATCCGCTAATCAGCCCAAACCCCCTCCTGCAACATAATTGAAAGAATGTGCAAAAAATTGAAAGTTTTTGCAACATAGTTGCTATGCACTGCCAGCTTTTTCTCCCGAAATTGAATGTGGATTAAATCATTTAATCCGCATTGTTTAATTTTAAAACTAATGATTATGAAAACATTTTTAAAAATTTTCATTTTTGCAGTATTATTTGGACTCTTGGCCGGCTGTGAAAAAACCGCGGAGTTTTTCGAAAATGAAACTCCTGATTTAAAAAGTGCACAACCGCAAAAGATTACTGTACCGTTCGAAGCGAACTTACTCGGGGAAATTGCCAGTATTGATTGGGAAGCCCAGGAATGCATTGAGGAGGGCTACTTTGTCCGTGTTATTGTTGAGACAACCGGGAATGCAACCCACATGGGCAAAGTTTCCTTAACTTTTAATTTCTGTTCAGGCGGGGCTCCAGATCCGAATATTGAGGGTTCCAAATATACCTATGCCGGTTCTACTGCTGACTTAATTGCAGCAAACGGTGATGTGCTTTATCTATCTTTTGATGACGGCATTGTAATGAATGGAAGAACAGATGAACACCCTGATGATGTATATGAATACTGGAGAACGCCGGTATCCGTTTTGGGAGGAACAGGTAGGTTTGAAGGTGCAACGGGAGATTTAAGTTCGGATGATTATGTCACTACAGATGACCAAACCCATCATCGATTTTATGGAAAAATTACCCTGGTAAAAGGGAAAAAGTAATTCAAAAAAAATCCGCAGGTTTAATTTTAAAATCAACGATTATGAAAACATTTTTAAAAATTTTCTTTTTTGCAGCATTATTTGGACTCTTAGCCGGCTGTGAAAAAACCGGGGAGTTCTTCGAAAATGAAACTCCTGAGTTGAAAAAAGCACAGGTTGAGGTAACCGTGCCGTTTAAAGCTGATTTTGTTGGTAATTACTTACCGACATCTGGAGTTGATGTTGAAATGTGCGGTGATTATCCCATGATTCGTATTTTTAATGAAGGCGGCGGGACAGGCACCCATCTTGGCAAGTTTACGCATTACTTTGATTTCTGCGTTAACAATGAAACGGGTGAATATCCCTTTGGACATATTGAGGCTTATTTTGTTGCTGCTAACGGGGACAAACTATTTGTTTCAGTTGCAGGTCAGGTTCTGAACGGAAAATTGGATTATCACCCGGAGGATGTGAATTCCTATTTTAAAGATCCTTTTGTAATATTAGGAGGTACCGGCAAATTTGAAGGGGCAACTGGCAACGGCTGGACCGACGATTACAACAGGGATTCCTATCCTGAAAATTCGTTCCATCATTGGGCTGGTGAAATTACCCTGGTAAAAGGCAAAAAATAAAACCCTGAAAACCGTTCCTGCGGAACCCGGAACTCTTTTGGTTTAATCCACAGGTTCCGTTGAGTGATATAGGTTTTTCCCCTCCATTCTTTGGTTGCACCGGTTATTTGGTTTGATTTGAATGGAGGGGTTTTTATTGAAATTGCGGGAGTTTAATTCCCTAATGGTGAAATTTGCTGATATGTAACAAATTCTCCTGATTCTGCAAAAAACAAATTATGCCACAGATTTCTAATGATTCAATACGTTGAATCTGTGAATCTGTGGCAATTTTCTGGTTCCAAATAAAATTTAAAAAATCAGTCATTAAAAAATTCCGGTAATCACTTCCAAAAAAATTCGTAACTTTTCTTAATAAAAACAGTAATAACCAGTGTTTTAAAAAACCAAAATGACCGGTGCAACCCATAACGGAAATGATTTTATCAGCCGGCTGAGAGAAATCGTTAAAGCGAACTTTCACAACGAACAGTTCGGGGTAAATGAATTGGCACAAATATCGGGTTTGAGCCGTTCGCATATCCACCGCAGATTAAAAACCTTTTCCAATAAATCAGTCAGCCAGTTTATCAGGGAGGTAAGGCTTGAAAAAGCAAAAGAATTGTTGGAAGAGGGGAATCTTACAGGTTCTGAAATAGCATACAAAGTGGGATTTGGAAGCCCTTCTTATTTCATAAAAAGCTTTCACGATTATTTTGGGTATCCACCCGGAGAATATGCCAGACACGCTGATGAGCCGGATAAAAATCAGGATTTAACAAGCTCTTCGGAAATAGAGGAAAACAAAAAAAAGTTTTTCCGGAATAGAAAGTTGATGGTGTGGGGACTTGTTCTGCTTTTTGTTCCATTGCTGTTTCTGGCAAATAAGTATTTTTTTGAAGAATCAGGGAAACCTGATTTGGAAAAATCTATTGCTGTGCTGCCATTCAAGAACCTGAGTGATGATTCGGAAAACAAATATTTTGCCGATGGAATTATGGATGATATGCTAAATCATTTATCCCACATTGAAGACTTTAGGATTATTTCCCGAACCTCAACTGAAAAATACAGAAACAGTGAAAAATCATTGGCACAAATTTCCAAAGAACTTGGTGTTTCATATATCATTGAGGGAAGTGTGCAAAAGTTTGAAAAGAGGGTAAAAATCATTATTCAATTAAATGATTACAATGGAATTCATGTCTGGTCGGAAAGTTTTGACAGGGAACTCGATGATATTTTTAATCTGCAAAGCGAAATTGCCAAACTGGTTGCATCGAATTTGGAAACGGTTCTTTCACCTCAGGAAATTGAGCAAATAGAAAAAAGATATACTGATAATCCGGAAGCGTATGATTTATACCTGCAAGGTCGGTTTTACCATCAGTTAAGAACGAAAGAAGGTTTTCAGAAAAGCCTGGAATACCACAACAAAGCGCTTGAACTCGATTCAAATTATTGTCAGGCTTATGCCGGATTAGCTGACGTTTATTTTACCGGCACAGGGTTTGGCAAATTTATAAGGGATGAGGGTATTCCCAAAAGCAGGGCTTATGCTTTAAAAGCGTTAAGTATCGATAAAAACCTTGCCGAAGCACATGCAACTTTAGGGGGAATAGCCATTCATTTCGATAATGATTGGGAGACAGCAGAGAAAGAACTTAAACTGGCCATGACACTCAATCCCCAATATCCGCGGGCTTATCATTTGTATGCACAATACCTTACTGTAATTGGGAAAGAGGAGGAATCCCACTTTTACCTTAACAAAGCGCTTGAATTAGATCCAAACGACAGACATTTAGTTTGGTTTAAGTATTACTTGTATAGCAGAGAAGGCAATTATGACAAAGCGCTCGAAATGGCGGATAAACTTTTTCATATTGATGGAAATGAAAGAGGACATTTTAGGAGGAATTTTTATGCTTATCTCAGGCAAAACAATATCACAAAAATTATAGAAGAATTTAAAAATCTTCAGTCCAAAATCTCATCAGGAGTAACCCCTGAAATGGTTGACAGCATTTATGCTGAAAAAGGGAATGATGGATTTATACGTTTTATCATTGCATTTAAATTGGAAAAAAATGAAATATACCTTAATGAAATGGCTGCTTTTTATTCAGTTATTAATGAAAAAGATTCGGCAATAACTTACCTGGAGCGCTCTTTTGAAAGTGGTCTTACAGGCCTTATAAGGGCTTTAGGTGAAAAAGAATTTGATAATATTCGCTCAGAACCCAGATTTAAAGAGCTCATAAGAAAAACGAACCTGGAGGATATTGATTTTACTCATTAAAAAACGGCAGGTTAAACCCACAAACAACATAATTTATATTCATGCAACATGATTACATCAATTTGCAGGAAATTTGAAACTTTTAGCAACATAGTTGCTATGCATAGCCTGCATTTTCTCCCGAAATTGGTTGTGGATTAAATAAATATAAATCCGCATTGTTTAATTTTAAAATTAACGATTATGAAAACATTAGTAAGACTATTTTTTATTATGGCTGTAATCAGCCTGGTTGCAGGATGCAACAAAACAGATGAATTTCCGGAAGGAAATATGACTGACAACCAGTTGAAATCTGCCGATTCCAGAACCATTAACTTCGAAATGCCACCTGGATATGCGACACCAATAATATGTGACGGTGAAGAAGTTGATTATTTGGAAGTAGGAGAAGATGGAGTAGGAGGTGAAAATCTTTATGCACATGCAACAGCACACATTATTAATGGCAAATTTGTATGGGTGATTGTTCATGTCAAAGGAACACTTACAAGTCAATCGACGGGTGAGATATTTAAAATAAACGAGATTAACAAAGTAACTTTCGGTGAAAATGAAGAGATAGCAACTATGTTTACTCGCACACACGCCAAGGGAAACAAAGGTACTCATGTAATTATGTTTTTTGAAGTAGACTGGGTGAATCTAACATTTATGCTGACAAAAGGCATTTGTCCGCCAGAAAATTAAATGTTTACAAGATCAAACAATCCGGCAAGGAAAGTTGGCTCTTGTTAAAGGGAAAAGGTAAACTAAAAAGTGAATATCACTAAACTGTGTCGGGAGCCAATTCAATTAATGATTTAATCCATTGGCTTCCAAAAAATCGAAGTTTTCTCCTCCATTCTTTGGTTGCACCGGTCATTTGGTTTGATTTGAATGGAGGAGTTTTTTATTGCACACAAACTTGTCCTCATGTATCTTTTTTACCATCTCCGGCAACATAATTGCAGCAATTGGCAAAAAATTGAAACTTTCAGCAACATAATTGATATGCTCTGCCTGCTTTTTCTCCCGAAATTACAGGTGGATTAAATCATTTTAAATCCGCATTGTTTAACTTAAAAATTAACGATTATGAAAACATTAGTAAGACTATTTTTTATTATTGCTGTAATCAGCCTGGTTGCAGCATGTAACAAAACAGATGAATTTTTTGAAGAAACTCAGTTAGAGCTTAAAAAAGCAAAAATTAAAGTAATGCCAAGTATGGCTGCCGATGTACTTGTAAAAGCTGAAGAAGATTGGAATAATATCAACGATGCTTTACAGAATGCCGGTTCGGGAGAAATTGTGCAACTTGCTGAAGGCCTGTTTTACCTACATAAAAGTATTATTCGCAAAGATTTTAACGGAAATCTTAGAGGCTCTGGGGTGAATGAAACAACTATTCAAACTGTGCCGGGAGAGTTATTTGATGTAAGTGGATGTCCTAAAATTAATTGGACATTCGAGGAGAATGACGGAGGTTTTATGTTTTGTTTTCCTCATGACTTTACTGACGATGAACGAACAGTGACGGTATCTGACTTGTCGATTGTTGTGAGTGAACCAACTACACCGTATTTGCGGTGGAAAAACTCAGATAAAGAGAAGGAATTTAATTCGTTGCAGGCAATCAATGTATTCTATACCAAACTGGATAATGATTTAGCAAATCCTATAGATTTAAATGTACTTTATAAAAATATTAGTATAACAGGCGAAAAAGATGAAAAGTATTTAAATGAAGGCCTTAGCATTTTTCACGGCTTAACTGCTTATGGACTATCAAACGGAACGTTTGAAGCTAAAAATGTATATATCGAGAATGCGGCCGGGTGTATCACGCCCTTTGCTTTCTATGGTGATGATGCAACAGTAACTGTTAAAAATTCAAGTTTAAAATCTTGCGTTTATGGTATCTATTCTTTCCTTAACCATAGCTGGACAATCCTAAATAATGATATTGAAGACAGTAAACTTGGTGTTGTCATGCTGAAGCAAAATCCATTGGAAGAAATACCAGAAGGCCCCGACGGGGTTTCATCTGTTAAGAACAACAGAATCCATTTTGAGTATACGCTTGGATTGGGAGTGGGAATACAAAATGTGAATAATGTAGAGATTAAAAATAATACTTTCGTGGGAAGTAGTATGTTTGGTGGTATCGGAGGGGCAGGTGCCATAAATGGAGGAGAGAACTGGATTGTAAAAGATAACGACCTGTGTGGCGTAGTTCCTCAACCTCCCTTTAATTGTACCATCTGGTTAAACAGATTAACGAATTCTCAAATAAAGAATAATGCCAACCAGGTTATTGGAGGCCCAGGTGCTCTTGAGCCTACTAACATTATTGGTGAAGGCAGGGAATGTGATGAATGAAAAAATATTTCCGCCAAATTATATTTCGAGAAACTGGGTGGGATCCAACTCTATTGATTTAATCCACTGGTTCCGCTTTGTGTTGAAGGTTTTTCCCCTCCATTTTTTGGTTGCACCGGTTATTTGGTTTGATTTGAATGGAGGGGTTTTTAATTTATCTCCTGCTGCTGGTTGAAACTTTCATGGCTGCCTTATGGTTAACGTATGCAGCATTGCGCTGATTTTAAAACAAAATCCGGGAAATGAGAAAAATCAACCTATCGCCCAAATTGTCGTTTTGCCACTGTCATAAGTGTAATTAAATAGAGTCGTAACCCTGATTAAGCTTCACAACCTTCCTGTCAGTCTATAAAATAATTTGGCTGCTTGTTGATTAATATTCTAATAAGCATTAACTTGTATTACGTGTTTCGTGGTTTTAAACAAGTAAACATATATTATAAGGTGAAAAGATGGATTAACAAAATAGGGGAAATAACAATTGCCCGGATTGACCGGTATCTTGCAGATCCACGTTTGGAACCGGAAGCCCAACTTCGCAAACGCTGGGCCTGGATATGGTTTTTAGTTACCTGTGTATTTGTTTTAATTTCATGTGTTCACTTTTTTTTTGTGGTGCAAATGTGGCCAATGTGGTGGGGCGGCGTTATATTTATTGCAGGGTACATTGTTGGCTTTCCGTTATTAAAGCGTGTAAAACGGTTTGACATAGTTATAAATGCCATTTTTTCCGTTTATACGATAACAGCAATGTTCATGATGCTTCATACCGGCGGACTTACAACATCAATGGGGTTTATTTTTATTGGAATGAATTGCGCCATGGGCTCGGTGCTGGCCGGCAATCTGCGCTGGTCAATCGGCATGTTTATTCTTTACTGCGCAACAATAGTGGTAGTCGGTATTTTTCAATCGTCGCTAACCACACCGGATTACATTACCCCGCGCGAAAATACAATTTCATTTGTAGGGCTTGCACTTTGGATAAATGCCTGCATCCTGTTCATTGTCATTTTATTCATGAAAGATAAAAACAAGTATGAAAAAGCCGAAGCCGAGAAATTGCGTAAAATTGACGAAGCCAAAACACTTTTATATACCAATGTTTCGCATGAGTTCAGGACTCCGTTAACGGTCATTCAGGGCATTGCTGATCATATGGAACAAAATACAGGGTATTGGCGTCAGCACGGTCCGGCGAAAATTAAAAAGCAGAGCAGTATTTTGCTACGGCTTGTCAATCAAATGCTGAATATATCCAAACTGGAGGCCGGAAGCATGCGTTTGGATTTAATCCAGGGCGATCTCAGAAAATATGTAAGACATTTAACCGCATCTTTTCAAAGCCTGGCGCAAAAAAAGAAAATCGAATTGGCATTCAATCAAAAAGATAGCCCGCTAATTGCCGATTTCGACAAGGGAATTGTATTCCATGCTGTTTCCAATCTGCTCTCCAATGCTATAAAATTTACTCCTCCGGGAGGAGAGGTGACAGTTTCGGTAACCGACAAAATTATAAACAACAAACAATCTGTAGTAATTGAAGTCGCTGATACAGGGAAAGGCATTCCGGTTGAACTGCACGAACGTATTTTTGAACGTTTTTACCAGGTCCCGGATGAGGATATTCAAACCCCGGGCACCGGACTGGGATTATCACTCACCCGGCAAATGGTGCAATTGATAAAAGGGGAAATTCGTTTGGAAAGCGAGCCGGGTTTGGGTTCCAGGTTCAAAATCATTCTGCCTTTATCAAATACTGCAAAAAAGGCAGATGATGCAGATATACTGCATCCTGAATTTACGATTGATCAATTCGAAACAGGAATTGATGCTCATGAAAAATCATTCCGGATTAATTCTTTAAAGAAATCATCCAATCCCATTCTGTTAATTGTGGAGGATAATGCAGATGTGGTGGAATACCTGGTGGAAGTATTGCACGAAGATTACACAATTGAGCTGGCAAATAACGGAATGGAAGGCCTGGAAAAAGCGCAACAGATAATTCCTGATATAATTCTTTCCGATGTGATGATGCCAAAAATGGATGGATTTGAATTGCTCCGGCAACTGCGAAACGATTTCCGTACCGATCATATCCCTGTGATGATTTTAACGGCACGCGGAGATTATGTCAGCAAAATAGAAGGACTGGAAATTGGCGCCGATCAATACCTCGTAAAGCCGTTTGATGAGAAAGATTTAAAACTGCGCCTTCGAAATCTTTTTGAATCGCGGCGCAAAATGCAGGCAAAACTCGCAGCCACAAATGCACATGCTGAAATAAAGAGTGCAGGTTACCGGCGGCAACTGGATTTTATCATCAAAATAAATAGCCTGCTGGATGAAAATTTATCGGACGAAGAATTCGGTATAACACAAGTTTATCGTGCGCTGAATATGAGCCGGGCCCAGTTGTACCGTAAATTTTCTGCACTGACAAATAAATCCCTGGGTCAACACATTCGATCGTATCGCCTGCAAAAAGCAAAACAGATGATTGAATTTGAAGGCAAAAATGTTACCGAAGCTGCACTGGCATCCGGTTTCAAAAACCTTTCCCATTTCAGTAGTGCTTTCCACGAGGAATTTAGTTTTGCACCGAGCGAAATCAGCAAATCCGGAATATCTCATTAAGATTTGAGATAATCACCAAAACATTGGAGACAATCACCAAAGCAACAGCTTTTTCTTTGGGATAAATTTA
>NZ_JAWLCI010000070.1:0-25324 GCF_041687215.1 Mariniphaga sp. | reverse complement strand
TGTCCTGAACCAGTTCCTTGTCATATTTGAAAAAAGGGTCCAGCTATAAAGAGCTAAACCCTCGGTATTTTTAATTACACACTTTGTGAAACAGTGTCTCCAAATAAAAAACGCCCCCACCATTCTGCCTCTGCAAGTCCCATCTCTATTGCTTTTTGTGTTTCAACACCTATCAGGCTGTAATCCCTAACGTCTTTTTTTTGTTCCTTCATGTTCCGTTTCTATTACTTTCAATCAATTTCAATTTGTTAATAATTGTTTCAAATAGTTCATCATATATACATTAATATCCCACTGGTTGGAAATAGGCTGCCTTGTATATGGTAAAATGGTCATGCAGGGAAATGGACCAAATTCAGCAGTTACTGTCAATAAATCATTGCCGTCATTTTTGTTTTGTTCAACGATTTTTTTCCACCAGGTTAAATGAATATTTACTGCTTCTTCCCATTCTGGAACACGTGGATCAGTAATTTGTGGACCTTCAGGATGTCCAACTCGTGCATGGATGTGATTAGCACGTTTAATTGCCATGTTTACATTTTCATTCTGATTTTCTAGGTATGATTCTGCTACCACACACCAATGCGAAGCATCAAAACCCAGTCGAAGATGTGGGATATTTTCAATGAACCTTGCAGTGATATGTGCTGCAAAACTGAATTTTCCACGGTGTGTTTCATGAACCAGCTTCACACCATATTTTTTAGCAATGTTATATGAAGCATCTATTAATTCAGCATTTTGTTCAAATGTAAAAAAGCCTTTACCGGTTTGTGTGTTTATCAAAACCGGATTTACTGTTGCCAGGTTGATAATCCTTTCTGTAAATTACCTTTTATGCACTTCATAATCGGCACTATCAGTTTCATAATGCTGTGCCAGGTATAATAAATTATGTTCTTTGATTTTTTTTAATATATATTCCTTTTCCTTTTTATCAGGAGGAAGGCTCATTTCTATTCCGTCATATCCGGAAGTTTTATCTTTTTTCACAAATTCCAAAAAATCCAGTTCCTTAGAACCCCATAATGGACAGAAATACTTAATTTCCATAATAATCTTGCTTTTATAATTTATCCTGCATCTCTATTTTAAGAACAATCCGTCGGTTGCTATTCCGCAAGATTGAATATTGTCAATCATTTTTACTACTGTCGGCACAAGGTTAAAAGCATCATTATGATTGCCCTCAACCGGATCGCCACAGGCCAATAGTGTACCCCTATTATTGGTCAAGATCAGCATGGTGCTGGTTCTTGACGTTTTTCTTCCCTGACAGGCGAAAGCTTGCCCACCCCGTTTAACTTGCTTGTGGTTGCCGCCCAACTGGATGCCCGACATTTCCAGCAAAGTTGTACTTTTTCAGGATATGATGCCATACTCGCTCCCAACTCCCATCTTTGCTACTTTTCTGAAAATGGTAATAAATAATTTGCCAAGGATACTTTATCCTAAAAAACTGTTTCATTGGCAACTGCCGCCATTGACAACCTGTTTTTAACCGGAACAAAATAGTTTTAACTTTCTGATATTGTTCAACTTTTTTATTTTTCATCTCATTTCAAAATTCAGATGTGAGCAAATTTCTTTTTTATTGAAGTTGTTTAAAGTTGACGTAGTAAAATCACGCAGAATGCCATTAAATTAAGTGCCTTCCAATGCACAGCATTTGTTTCAAAACGTACCAGAACTGCTTTAAAGGCATCCAGTCAGGCATTTGTTAGTTCTACAACAAACCTGCATTTATACAGTAATTCATCAAAAAGATATTCTTCCAAATCTCCGTTTCATCGGTTCTGGTCAATATTATCCACGATTTCTTGTTGATAACAATAACCCCGAAAATCTTTTACATCGAATCCTGCATCTGCATTTAAGAACAATCCGTCGGTTGCTATCCCGCTGGATTGAATATTGCCAATCATTTTTTCTACTGTCGGCACAAGGTCAAAAGCATCATTATGGTTGCCCTCAACGGGGTCACTACAGGCCAGAGGTGTACCACGACTATCGGTCAAAATCAGCATGTTGCTGGTTTTTGACTTTTTTCTTCCCTGATAGGCTACAGCTTGTCCGCCCCGTTTGACTGGTGTGTGAGTGCCGTCCAACTGGATGCTCGACATATCCAACAAATTCTTGTACTTATTCAGGATATGCTGCCATACACGTTCCCAGCTCCCATCTTTGCACCATTTCTGAAAATGATGATAAACACTTTGCCACTGATACTTTTCCCTGAAAAACTGTTTCATTGGCAGCTGACGCCATTGGCACCCTGTTTTTAATCGAAATAAAATAGCCGCAACTACCTGATATTGTTTTACTTTTGTGTTATTCATCTCATTCCCAAATTTCAGATGCGGACAAATCTCTTTTTTATTATACTTTTACTCAACATTATTATTTTTTAAAAGGAATGATACCTATTTCTTGATTATCAATTACATGGTATTGTTCTTTCTTTTCAACAATCGACTTTTGACAACTTCAAAAAATAAAATGGAACGTGAAGAAATAAAAAGGAATAAAAATGAATTCAAGAGAACGAGTATTAAGAGCTTTTGGCAGAAGAAAAGGAAAACCCGACCGGGTTCCGATTCAATTTGAAATGTGCAGACAATTATATGAACATTTTGCAAAAAAACTAAGAATTCCAGCAACTTACACAGAAAATTTGTATGAAGATGTTACCTACCGAATCAGCGCCAATGAGCTTCGCCTTGCCATGGGCTGCGACGTAGTAGTAACCGGAGCTTCTGTCTCAGACAATTTTAAAATTGAACCAAATGAAAACGGGCACTGGCTTAACGAGTATAAAATGTTAATGCGGCAGGGCGATATTTATGTAGAGGTAGTGGATTATCCGCTGGCACATGCGCAGACAAAAGAAGATGTTGAAGCTTTTTCCTTTCCAGATCCCGATGCTCCCGGAAGATTTCGTGATGCTGAAGCCCTGGTGAAAAAATACAAAGATGAGTACCTTGTTATTGGTGATATTGAAGTAACTGTATTTTCCCTGGCCCATCAGTTGGCTGGCATGGAAAAATTGCTGATTGACATGATGATGGAAACGGAATATGTGATTCCACTTTTTGAAGCTTGCGCCGAATTCCAAACCCAAATTGGTCTGCGGTTGATTGAAAAAGGGGTGGATGCCATCTGGTTTGGCGATGATTTTGGCACGCAAACCAACCTGATTATACCACCTGAAACTTTTCGCGATCAGTTGAAACCGGTATATAAAACGATGATTGAGCGTTTTAAAGAGGCAAAACCTGACATAATTCCAATCCTGCATTGCGATGGTGCTGTGGCCGAATTGCTTGATGACATTCATGAAATAGGGTTTGAAGTTTTCAACCCGGTTCAGCCGGGAGTTCCGGGTCACTTACCAAAAGATATGAAGTCCAGGTTCGGTGACAAGTTTTCCTTTTGGGGTGCCATTGATCAGCAAGACCTGTTGCCCAACGGAACCGATGAAGAGTTGGAAAATGATATCATCGAAAAAATAAATATTCTGGGAAAAGGTGGTGGTTACATGATTTCTCCGGCTCATATCATTCAAAATGACGTTTCGCCGGAACGCGTGGAAAAATTCATTGAACTTTGCCTGAAGCATGGAAAGTATTAAATCCCTTCTAAAATGAAATTTATAATTTTAATATTTTTTGCAGCATTCTCATTTTTTCCTGCAGTTACCTCCGAAAAAAACAGACCTTCCGAATTACTTTGTGAACTCCTTTCCTGCCCCGAATTGTCTGTAATAACCAATCCCAATCCAACATTCAGTTGGATTGTTAATTCGCAACTGAATAATGATTTTCAGACCGCTTATCAAATTATTCTGGCAACTTCTGAAAAGGATTTACTTGAACAAGAAAATGTCTTTTGGAACTCAGAAAAAGTTAGTTCTACCAAGTCATCGAACATTGTTTATGACGGCACTCCACTTCCCGCCAATTCCTATTTTTACTGGAAAGTCCGCACGTGGGATAAAAACGACAACCCTTCGGAGTGGAGTATTCATCAACGTTTTAATACTGGCGATTTCAACATAAAAAGGACATGGCCCGGCGAGAGCAAATGGGTAAAGGTTGAATTGGAAAACGGGGATACAATCTGGACTTTTGAAAACAGACATCCAATCAGTTATCACAGTGTAAACGCTACTAAAAAGGTTCAATTGGATAAGGTCCTTTTTTTTGACTTTGAACGCTCGGCATTTGCAGTACCTGAAATTCAATATAAATGGGATCCTGCTGATTCAGAAATTCAGGTTGACACCATTTGGGTTCACCTTGGTGAAAAAGCTGTCGGTGACTCCATTGACCAAAAACCGGGTGGCGGGGTGCTGTTTCGGAAATATCCTTTTGAAGTGAAACCTGGAAAACATACCGAAACCCTGAAACTCCCGAGGTTTGTGCCACGATATCCTCACAGTCAGGCAATGCCGGACCACATGCCCGAAGTAGTTCCCTTTCGTTTTATAGAAATTCATTCTAAAAATCAGGATATAAAAATTGAAACAGTTACACAGCAGGCGTTGTATTATCAGTTCGACGAAGAGGCTTCATACTTCTCTTGTTCCGATTCACGCCTTAATGCTATTTACGACCTTTGCCGTTATTCTGTAAAAGCCAACACCTTTAACGGGGATTATGCCGCCAGTGAACGGGAGCGTATGATGTACGAAGCCGATTGTTACATCCACCAAATGAGTCACTATGCAGTGGACCGTGAATTTGCCATTGCCCGTTACAGCCTGGAAAACATGATTTTTCATGCCACCTGGCCAACTGAATGGATTTTTCATACCATATTGATGGCTCATGCAGATTACTGGCATACTGGAAATACCAAAATCATCGAAAAATATTTCCCTGAACTAAAGGCAAAACTTATGCTGGAACTGGCTTCTGAAAACCATTTGATAAGCACTAAGACAGGAAAGCAAACACCAGAATTTTTAAAGTCTATACATTTTAACGGCAAAGAACTGCGCGACATTGTTGACTGGCCGCATGGTGGAATGGGATTAATTGAAACAAACGGAGAAACAGATAATTATGACTTTGCTGAATACAATACTGTGGTTAACGCCTTTCATTACAAAGCTTTGCAGGCAATGGTAGAAATGGCAGAAGCAATTGGAAAAAAGGCTGAAGCCAACCAGTTTAAAGAAAGGGCAGCTAAAGTTAAAAATACATTCAACAAAACATTTTTTAATGCTGAAACCGGCATTTACGTTGACGGAATTGAATCCTCTCACTCCTCTCTGCATGCCAATATGTTTCCACTTGTTTTTGGTTTAGTTGAAGATTTCAATAAAACAAAGGTTATTGATTTTATTAAATCGAAAGGAATGGCTTGCGGAGTTTACGGTGCGAACTATTTATTAGAAGCGCTATTTAATGAAAATGAAACCGAATATGGACTTCAATTGTTAACCTCCGACTCTGACAGAAGCTGGCTGAATATGCTGCGTGTTGGTTCAACTATGACAACAGAAGCCTGGGACAACCGTTACAAGTCAAATAACGGATGGAGTCATGCATGGAGCGCTTCCCCTGCACATATTATTCCCAGAAAAATTATGGGTGTGGAACCTCTAACACCCGGTTTTGATAAGATCCGTATTGCACCTCAGCCTGGAAATCTCACAGAAGCAAGTTGTAAAGTTCCAACAATAAAAGGCCCTGTTATGGTGCATTTTATTAATGAGACTGGCTTATTCAACCTCGATTTTGAGATTCCGGCAAATACATCGGCCAGAGTAATTATACCTCGATTCTATTCTAAAGGGCAGATTATTTTGAATAATAAATCTATTGTAGCCGAATACGATAATGGGGAGTATTTTTTTGATACAGAATCCGGTTCACATAACCTGACTATTCAACTTGAATAAAAAAATAAATCAGTAAAATAAGTTACATGTAAAGGCTCTATTATGAATAAAAATCAAATGGACAGAAGAAAATTCATTCAATATTCAGCAGCAGGTGTTGCCCTTGCCGCTACTGCCAATAAAGTAATATCTGCTGAACATGTAACGATGAATCAGACATTCGTCAATAAAGAACGTAGTATCACCTCTGAAATTGATGTTTTGGTTGTTGGAGGAGGAACTGCAGGCACTATTGCAGCGATTCAGGCTGGCAGGGCTGGTGCAAAAACACTTCTGGTGGAGCGCGGCAGCCAGCTTGGCGGGACGACCACAACCGGTGGTGTCGCTTTCCCCGGAATTTTTCATGCCTGGGGAAAACAGATTATTTCCGGTATTGGATGGGAAATGGTTATGGATACGGTTTTATTGGATGGAGGCACTTTACCTAATTTTTCTATGGAAATCAATAATACTAAGGTACGGCACTGGCGACATCAGGTACATGTAAATCAGTTTATTTATGCCTTGCTGGCTGAAGAAAAATGTGAAGAAGCAGGTGTGGAAATTGCTTATTATGAATTTCCTGAGTCAATTACAAAAACTTCTGAAGGCTGGCAGGTTGATTGCCTGGGATTTGGCACGCAACGGCGTGTGTTGTGCAAGCAGATTATTGATTGTACTGGTGGAGCTGAGGCAGTTGGTATGTTAAACTTGCCCAGGTTTCGTGAAGAAGAAACACAACCCGGTTCCATATTGTTTAAACTGGATAACGCCAATAATCCGGGGCGGGCAAACGGTCCCGGGCCAGGCTTACTGGATGCGCTCTATGTTCATGGAGCTATTTCAGCCAATTCACGAACGGTTACTGCAGCCAATCTGACGGGACGAAAAGCCATTCTTGAAAAAGTGCGCAGAGAGAAAAAACGACTGATGCACATGCAACCCGAAACAGCCTTTCGTGAAAGTTACCGAATTGAAGGTGAGACGATAATCACAGTTGATGATTATACTTCAGGAAGAGTTTTTGATGATGCCATTTGTTATGCTTTCTATCCGGTTGATTTACATACCAAAGAAGGTGTAAAACCCGAACCGCTAAAAAAAGGAATAGTTCCAACTATACCGTTATCAGCGCTTGTTCCCAAAGGAAACAATAATATTTTAGTAGCTGGAAGATGTGTTTCCAGTGATCGACTGGCAAATTCAGGACTACGTGTGCAGGCTCCATGCATGGCAATGGGGCAGGCTGCAGGTGTTGCAGCAGCATTGGCTGTTCGTAAAAAAACCACACCACTTGAGGTGCCATTAAATGATATAAAAGAATTGTTGATTAAAAACGGGGCTATTGTTCCAAATTTTTAATGTTTAAAAAATAAAATATCATGAAAACCAACTTGCGTTTAACCGCAATGGCCGGCATTCTTTTAATTTTGATTGGTTCAGGCTGCCAACAGAAACCGGAAAGAGAGGGAATAAATACCCTGTCCGAACTGGTTACTTTGTTTCCTGATCCACCGGCTGAATACCGGAGTGCACCGCTCTGGGACTGGAACGAACAGATTACAAAAGAGGGCATCAGTTTTCAGATGGAAGAATTTAAAAAGGCCGGAATCGGGGGTGTTTTTGTGCATCCGCGGCCGGGCCTGCTCACCGAATACCTTTCAGATGAGTGGTTTGAACTGTTCGATTTTACCGTTCAGAAAGGCCGGGAGCTGGATATGAAAGTGTGGATTTACGATGAAAATTCCTATCCATCAGGTTTTGCCGGAGGGCATGTTCCGGCTCAAATGCCTGAATCCTATAAGCACGGCGGCGGTTTGAGCATGGAAATACAGCAAAAATTACAGGTACAGCCTTCCGATACCATCGAAGTTATTCTGAAAAAAAGCGCAACAGGTTTTGCGGATGTTACTGCACAGGTTGAACAGGAAATGGGACGGGAAGGTACCTACTATATATTCCGGAAAACTTATCCTGCCAAATCTCCCTGGTACGGAGGCTTTTCCTATGTGGATTTACTGCAAGAAGGAGTGACTGAAAAGTTCCTGGAAATTACCATGACCAAAGGTTACGAACGGAATAAGACCGATTTTGGAACCACATTGCCGGGAGTTTTTACTGATGAACCAAATCTTGAATCAGCCATGTCACACGGTACAGTTATGCGCTGGACTCCGGATTTATGGGATGCCTTCAGGGAACGGTGGGGATACGATTTAAAAATTCAACTTCCGTCATTGGTGGAAGAAACCGGCAACTGGAAAAAAGTACGCCACGATTACTATGAACTCATCCTTGAGCTTTTTATAGAACGATGGGCAAAACCATGGAGCCAATACTGCGAGGAAAATGATCTGAAATGGACCGGGCACTATTGGGAACACGGGTGGCCCGAACCAACACATGGTTTCGACGAAGCTGCTTTTTACATCTGGCATCAACAGCCGGGAATTGATATGCTGGGCAACCAGCTCGTGAAGGAAGGTTTGGGAGGGCAGTTTGGCAACGACAGAGCAGTGCGCGAACTGCTGAGTGCAGCCAACCAGGCCGGAAGAAGGCGCAAGTTGAGCGAAACCTATGGTGGCGGAGGATGGGAAATGAGTTTTGAGGAACAAAAACGCCTCGTTGACTGGCAGTGTGTTCTGGGTGTGAATTTTGTGAACCAGCATCTCTCCTACTATTCGTTGAACGGGGTGCGCAAATTTGACTACCCGCCCTCCTTCTCATACCACGAACCCTGGTGGAAACATTACAAATTAATGGGCGATTACATTGGCCGGGTTTCGCTGGCCATGTCGTCCGGTCAGCAAATAAATAAAACGCTTGTGCTCCAACCCAACACCTCTGCCTGGATGTATTTTTCGAGAAAAGAAAAAAATCCGGCGATTGATTCCATCCGTAATGGCTTCAAACATTTTGTTTACCTTTTGGAACAGCAGCATCTGGAATATGATTTGGGTTCAGAGTATGTATTGAAAACATTGGGCTCGGTTCAGGGGGCAAGCCTGCGGGTTGGCAAGCGCGATTATTCGTTGGTGGTAATTCCTGAAGAAATGGAAAATATCGATTCGGGTACTTTGCAGCTCCTGGAAACTTACCTGGACAATGGTGGCAAAGTTTTATCTTTTCGTAAGGAAATTCCCCTTCTGGATGGAGAAAAATCTGCGAATCCTGATCAACTCGCTGTCGCATTTCCCGGTCAGTGGACTGTTGTCCGGAGCCTTAACGAACCTGCTGCTTTAACTTTACTTACCAGCGACGAATTTGAAATGAACGATTTAACTTCCAACGGCATGTTGTACCACCAACGCCGTATTTTGGATGACGGGCAGGTATTGTTTGTGGTTAATTCCCACCCCGACCAAAAAGCCTCGGCAGAAATAGTATTGAAAGGGAAATATGTTACCGAACTTGATTTGGTTACAGGCAAAATGATGAACTACCCTACCCGGGAAAAAAGTGGAAAGCTGAACTTTTCTTTTCATCTGGAACCTGCCGGAAGCAAGCTGTTTGTTGTTTCATCGGGGCGGTTAACCAACAACGAATTTGTGTCTTCATCAAACGAAAAAATTCAAGTACAAAATACAGGTGATCTTCAGGTTAAAAGAATGTCAGACAATGTTTTGGTTGTGAATTACCTCGATTTGGAAACGGCCAGAAATGAAAAAAAGGAACTCTATTTTATGGAAGCCCTGAACAGTTTATTCCGGGAAAACGGCATTGAAATGGGGAATCCCTGGCAACACAAAATTCAATACAAACAAAATTACCTCGGATTGGATTCCATATTTACTTCAGAATCATGGTTTAATGCCAGTTATCATTTTACGGTTCAGGAAAATCTGGATGAAAACGCAATGAAAAACATTCGTGCAGTTGTTGAACGTCCTGAATTGTGGACGGTTTATATAAATGGCCGGGAAGTTGAAAAAATGCCTGGAGAATACTGGATAGATCGAGATTTTCCGTCATTCCCGGTTGGTCCGTTTTTGCAGCAAGGAAAAAATACCCTGACAATAAAAGCGCCCCGCATGCATATTCTGGCCGAAGTGATGCCTGTTTATTTGCTGGGAGATTTTTTAGTGCAACCTGCCAAAACCGGATTTGAAATTACCGGTGGTGAAATTCAAACTGCCGGTTCATGGCAGGATGCGGGATTGCCGTTTTATTCCCAAGAGGTTGGTTATTCGCAAACTTTCCAAATCGCGGATATTTCCGGCTCAGCTTTTACCATTCAAATGGGTGACTGGAACGGAACCCTGGCCGAAGTTTGGGTGAACGGGCAAAATGCCGGGCTCATTGCCTGGCAACCTTTTGAGCTGGATGTAACGGAGTGGATGAAAACAGGAACCAACGAAATAACGGTGAACGTTTTGGGCAGTCTGAAAAATACTTTCGGATTTTTCTATGAAAACAATGACAACTGGATTTTTGGCCCGTTTTCGTGGAACAGGGCCCCGGAGAAAATTCCCCCGGCGTCCGATTACTTTTTGATGGACTACGGACTTTTCGAACCGTTTAAGCTTTTGCAGAGCGTGAAAAAAGAATAAAATACTTGATTCAATAAAAATGAGAACTCCATCTATTTTAACCTTTTGTTTATTTTTTTCAATATTTGCAGCACCCGAATGTTTCGCCCAATCAGAAGTTGAATTAAAAGATAGTTTTAAATACCCGCCGGAATCTTCAAAACCCGGTGTTTACTGGTATTTTATGGACGGCAACCTGAACCGCGAAGAGATGACCAAAGACTTGGAATCTATGAAAAAAGCGGGAATCAATAACCTGATTTTTCTTGAAGTGGGCATTGGGGTTCCACGCGGTTCCGTAGATTTTATGAGCGAAGAGTGGCAGGAGTTATTTGTTCATGCCGTTCGGGAAGCTGAACGATTGGGGATAAAAATATTGCTCGGCGCCGGCCCGGGTTGGTGCGGCAGTGGCGGCCCCTGGGTAAAACCCGAAGAGTCGATGAAACATCTTGTATTTAGCGAAACTGAAATCACCGGTGGGAAAAAGCTAAACATTGAGCTTCCGGTTCCGGAGCAACGCAGCACACAATGGCACACCATGAAAGACCCCTATTACGAGGACGTTGCAACTTATGCAGTTCCTAACTCAGCAGTTCCGGTTATTGAAGACATCAATGAAAAAGCGCTGTATGAGCGGGATCCATATTCATCAAAACCAAATGTAAAACCGTATTTGCCGGCTCTTGCAAATTATAAAGAACCGGAAAACAGTAAGGTACTTGTTCCATCCGAAATAATAGATGTCACAGCGTTTTTGCAGGAAAACGGACGTTTGATTTGGGATGCACCAAAAGGTAAATGGACGATTATTCGGATGGGAAAAAGAGTAACAGGCGCCAGTACCCGTCCTTCACCCGAGCCCGTCATTGGACTGGAAAGCAACAAAATGGATACGACTGCATTCCGAAATCACCTGAGAAATTACACCGATATTTTATTGGAAAAAACTGCTCCACGAAAAGAAGGAGTGGGCTGGATAGGTTTTCACATGGACAGTTGGGAGAGCGGCGCTCAGAATTGGACAGAAGGAATTGCAGATGAATTCAAAAAAAGACGGGGATATGACCCTGAACCTTATTTTCTGGCATACACCGGACGTGCCATAGAAAGTGTAGAAATTACCGAGCGTTTTTTATGGGATTTACGTCAAACCTGCAAAGAACTGGTGCTTGAGAACCATGCTGAGTTTGGAAAAAATTATGCCCATAATAACGGATTGGAACTTACCATAGAACCCTACGACATGAACCCGGCGGGCGATCTTGATTTGGGTGCGATTGCCGATGTAATTATGGCTGAATTTTGGAGCAATGGATTTGGGTTCGAAACCTCGTATGCAGTTCTGCAGGCAACTTCAATTTCTCATATCAAGGGGCATCCGGTTGTAGCAGCCGAAGTGTTTACTTCAAACAACAACCAGGCCTGGCAGCTTTATCCGTGGGCTATGAAAAGTCAGAGCGACTGGGCGCTGGCACATGGAATTAACCGGTTTGTTTATCACACATTTGCACACAAACCTTTGGGTGAACAACACCGTCCGGGAATGACGATGGGGCCTTATGGTGTTCACTGGGACCGCGGTCAAACCTGGTGGCCTATGGTTGATGCCTACCACCAATACATTAGCCGTAGTTCGCACATGATGCAGCAGGGGCAAGGCGTTGCCGATATTTTGTACCTGACCCCGGAAGGAGCGCCCATGATTTTTACACCACCAGCCGATGCGCTTGAAGACAACGAAATGATCCCCGATAAAAAAGGATATGGTTTTGATGGCTGCTCACCTAAAATGTTAATGGAAAGAGCAAGCGTTGAAAACGGAAAAATTGTTTTTCCGGGTGCTTCGTCCTACGAGATTTTGGTTTTGCCAAACTTCGAAACCATGACCCCGGAATTACTTGAAAAAATAATTTTATTAGTAGAACAGGGAGCAAAAATAATCGGACTACCTCCCGTAAAATCCCCAAGCCTGGTAAATTATCCGGACTGCGACACACAGGTCAGGAAACTTGCTGAAAAACTTTGGGGTACACTTCAGTCACCCCATAAAATAAGCGAAAGGAAATTTGGAGCGGGTACAATTTACCAGGGTGGCAAATTACATAATTCATCTGCTGATGAATTGTATCCTTCTTACAAAAACACCATTGAATTGCTGGCCGAATCAGGGATACCGGAAGATTTTAAATCGGAGAACAACAGCATACGTTTTGGCCATCGAAAAACAGATGACAGAGACATTTATTTTGTATCAAACAGAACCAGCGATTTCCAAAAAGTTAACTGCACCTTTCGCGCTTCAGGCGAAATTGAAATCTGGACGGGCACCACTGGTGAAACGCGAAAAATTACAAAATATACCACCCAAAATGGTTTGACAACGATACCACTGGAGTTCTTTCCTTATGAAAGTTACTTTGTTACTTTTTCCGGTAGCGAGGTGATACCTGCATCAAACCAGGAAGCCGGCAACTTCCCCGTTTTTACCAAGGTCAAAACAATTGAAGGAGCCTGGGATGTATCTTTCAATACAAAGTTTGGTGGACCGGAAAATATTAAGTTTGATGAACTGATGGATTGTACTGAACATGAAATGCGCGGAATTAAATACTACTCGGGAATTGCAACGTACAGAAAGACAATCCAGGTTGAAAAGCTGGGAAATAAAGAATATTACATCGACCTCGGAGTTGTAAACGATATTGCCCGGGTCAGGCTAAACGGGAAAGATGTTGGAGTGGTTTGGTGTGCTCCCTGGCGAATTGATATCACTAAAGTTTTAAAGGAAGGCGAAAATCAACTTGAAATTGAAGTGGCCAATCGCTGGATTAATCGATTATTGGGCGACCGACAGGAACCCGATGCGAATATAAGAACTGTAAAATTTGAAAATGGATTGCTGGGAGGAAAAGAATTTACTACCGGAAGATATACTTTTACAATTGATGCTGCGATGAGATCATTTAACTTTACAGAGCCGCTTTCCTCTGGATTGCTGGGGCCGGTTACAATTCAGGAAACGAAAAAAATTCAGAACTAAACTAACCTCGTAAATTCAAAAATGACCGTGGCTATTCGATTTTGGAAACCAGCATTTTAAAATAATAAAATCAAAACCGGATAAAAAGAGATAACGAATACAATTAAATATGACACATTACAAAAACATGCAAAAAAGAATTTTCGATGTTATAATTCTATCATTAACAATATTTTATATTGCCGGATGTACAAATCCGGAAAAAATGCCGAAGGATGATTTCCATAACATTCAAAACGGATTTGTTACACCCCACGATACCAACAAAGTTTGGTGTTACTGGTACTGGATAAACGACGACATTTCGAAAGAGGGAATTACCAAAGACCTGGAAGCCATGAAAAAAGTGGGGATTGGCGCGGCTTTTATCGGAAATATAAATCCGCCGGAAGTTGACGGCCCTGTTCCTATTTTGAGCGATCACTGGTGGGAATGTATGGTTCATGCGGTAAACGAAGGAAAACGTATTGGTGTTGACATCGGTACATTTAATTCGCCGGGATGGAGCCAGTCGGGGGGCCCGTGGGTAAAACCCGAAATGGCCATGCGCCACATGGTTTATTCTGAAGTTAAAGTAAATGGCCCGGGAAAAGTGCAGGTACAATTACCGCAACCCGGAAAGCAGTTCCAGGATGTAAACGTGATAGCTTTTCCTACAGTTAAGGCAGAAAAAGCATACCTGTCAAATGCCAATTCGAAAATAAGCAGCAATCCGGAAATTACAGATATCAGCAACTTAATGGATGGCGACACAACAACTGTTGCTTATTTTCTGAGGAATGGCGGTGATTACACCATTGATATAAAATCCGAAAAAACCATAACTGCACGCAGCATTCAACTTTTTCCGGGAAAACAGCGGATTAAATGCAACTGTGAATTGTATGCCCTGGTTAATGGAAAATATAACCTGGAAAAGACATTTGAATTCGACAGAAGCAATACGGCGGTAAATGTTGGCCCTGTTGTTTACGGTCCGGTTTCCATAGCGCTGCCCGGTATTTCTTCCAATGCTTTCCGGTTGATTTGCCGCAGTGATAATAATCGGTGGAACACCAATTCAGGATTTTCTGAAATTACCATTTCCGAAGCGCCGGTTTTGGAACACTATATTGAGAAAAAACTGGGAAAAATGTTCCCTTCGCCGCTGCCCGAATGGAACAGCTACATCTGGGAAAACCAGGAAAATGTAGAGCCTGATGATTTAAAAATCAATGCCGGGAATGTTATCGACATATCAGCTAAAATGGATGCTGGCGGTTTCCTAACATGGGAAGTTTCTGAAGGTGAATGGACGGTTATTCGCTTTGGAATGACGCCGACCGGCACAAAAAACTCCCCTTCTGCCCCGCAGGGAAAAGGCTACGAAATTGACAAAGCCAGTGAAGAAATTGCCCGCTTTCATTTTGATAATTATGTGGGAGAATTGCTAAAACGCGTTCCCGAACAAAACAAAAGCGCTCTCAAATATGTAGTTGCCGACAGTTACGAGCAGGGGTCACAAAACTGGACAGATAATTTTGAACAGACATTTAACGACAAATATGGGTACAACATTCGGGAGTATTTACCGGTTTTTTCAGGTCGAATAGTAAATAGCGTGGAAGAATCGAATCGTTTTCTTTGGGATTTAAGAAGATTGGTTGCTGATGAAATTGCTTACGAATATGTTGGTGGCCTGCGTAAAATAAGCAATGAAAATAACCTCAAACTCTGGCTCGAAAATTACGGGCACTGGGGCTACCCTTCCGAATTTCTGATGTATGGCGGACAGTCAGATCTTGTTTCCGGCGAATTCTGGAACGAAGGTACTTTAGGCGACATTGAGTGCAAATCTGCATCATCGGCTGCTCATATTTACGGGAAACCTGTTGTTTCTGCAGAAGCATTTACTGCTTCAGGGAGAGCATTTTTGAGGCATCCGGCGCTGCTGAAAAAGCGTGGCGACTGGAGTTTCACCGAAGGAATCAATCATTTTGTGCTTCATTTATTTATTCATCAACCCGACGATAACCGCGTACCCGGCGTAAATGCCTGGTTTGGCACTGAATTTAATCGTCATAACACATGGTTTGAACAATCGGAAACATGGATGGAATATTTGCGCCGCTGCCAGCATATATTGCAACAGGGACAGTATGTTGCCGATGTGTGTTATTTTATTGGCGAAGATGCCCCAATGATGACCGGCGGGAGGATTCCGGAAATTCCGGAAGGATATTCTTACGATTATATGAATGCCGAAGTAATCATGAACAGGCTTTCGGTTAAGGATGGAAAATTTGTATTGCCCGACGGTACTTCATATAAAATTATGGTATTGCCTCCCATTGAAACCATGCGCCCCGGGTTGTTAGCCAAACTGGAACAACTGGTTGAACAGGGAGGTGTTATTTTTGGCCAGGCACCTCTAAAATCTCCAAGCCTGCAAAATTTCCCTGAATGTGATAAGCAGGTACAGGAGATTGCTCAGAAACTTTGGGGAGCTGAAAAAGAAACGTCAACAAACATAAGAAAGTTCGGCCAAGGTTATGTAGTGAATGAACTCAATTTGGAAACAGCTTTGGAAACATTGGGTGTGCACAAAGATGTTAATAACGGAGAAAACCTGAATGTTCTTTGGACACACCGCAGTTTGCCGGGAATGGAAATCTATTTTCTGACAAATCAAAGTGATGAAGAGATAAATTTTGCTCCATCTTTCAGGGTTTCCGGAATGAAACCGCAATTGTGGGATGCGGTAACAGGCGAAATCAGGGTTTTAAATGAATACAACGAAACGGACGGGCGAATTTCCGTTCCCCTGAAAATGGAAGCTCACCGCAGTTGGTTTGTAGTGTTTACAAATAATTCGGAAAATGTGGATGGTGGTTTTAAAAAGAATTTTCCGGAACTACATCAAATTAAAACCATCGATAAAGAATGGACGGTTAATTTTCAAAATAAAGAAATTGGACCAAAAATGCCTGTAAAATTTGAAACCTTAACAGACTGGTCGCTGTCTGAGAATGAAAAAATAAAATATTATTCAGGCACAGCAGTGTATGAAACCTCCTTTGAATTTACGGAAGTAACTGAAAGCAATGAACTCTGTATTGATTTGGGTGATGTAAATGTTATGGCAAAAGTAAAACTAAACGGTACTGATGTTGGCGGAACCTGGATGGCGCCCCACCGTTTAAAAGTTACGGAACACCTTTTAAAGGGTACCAATAAACTTGAAATCGAGGTTGTTAATCTTTGGCGAAACCAACTGATAAGAGATAAAAACCTCCCGGAAGACGAAAGGAACACCTGGCTTTTGGTAAATGATATCAGAGAAGACGAGAAATTGCAAAGTTCAGGATTATTGGGGCCTGTTACAATTCAGGAAGTTTACCGGTAACGGAATAAATATCAGAAAAATACAATAATAAAATGAATATGACAAAAGCAGGTTTATTCGGAATTGGTCTTGACACTTATTGGGGCCAGTTTGAGGGATTGCTTGATAATCTGAAAAGTTATCAGGCTCAGATTAAGCAAAAAATTGAAAGTTTTCATGTGGAGGTTGTTGATGCAGGAATGGTTGATAATCCGGAAAAAGCGCGCACTGCCGCCGACTTTCTGAAATCGAAGGATGTGGAAATCGTGTTTTTATATGTTTCCACTTATGCATTGTCTTCCACTGTTTTACCGGTAGCGCAAAAAGTAAAAGTGCCCGTTGTAATCCTCAACCTTCAACCGGTATCGCAATTGAATTATAAAGCATTTAACAAATTAGGCGACCGTGGAAAAATGACCGGCGTGTGGCTTGAACATTGTCAGGCCTGCTCAGTCCCCGAAATTGCCAGCGTGTTTAACCGCACCGGAATTCAGTACGATTTTGTGACCGGGTATTTACAGGACGAAGAAGCGTGGGCAGAAATAGAAGCATGGGTAGAAGCTGCAAAAGTGGCCGCAGCCATGCGCAACAACCGGCTTGGTGTGCTGGGTCATTATTACGGTGGAATGCTCGATGTTTACACCGACCTGACTAAACAGAGTGCCACATTCGGCACCCACATCGAAATGCTCGAAATGTGCGAACTGAAAAAATACCGCGACGAAGTTTCCGATTCTGAAGTTCAGAGAAAGATAGAGGAATTTCATACCACTTTTGAAGTTTCATCTGAATGCGAACCAGATGAAATAGAGCGTGCCGCACGCACGTCGGTTTCTCTCGACAAGCTGGTGAAAGCACACAACCTTGGGGCGATGGCTTATTATTATGAAGGCGAAACGGGCAATGAATATGAAAACATCGTGACTTCCATAATTGCCGGAAACACTTTACTAACCGGAAAAAATATTCCCGTGGCCGGCGAATGCGAAGTGAAAAATGCGCAGGCCATGAAAATTATGGCCGAATTTGGCGCGGGCGGTTCGTTTTCCGAATTCTACCTCATGGATTTTAAAGACGATGTGGTTTATCTTGGCCACGATGGTCCTGCCCATTATGCCATTGCCGAAGAAAAAGTAAAACTGGTTCCACTGCCGGTTTATCACGGGAAACCAGGGAAAGGCCTTTCCATACAAATGAATGTAAAAAACGGACCGGTAACTTTGCTTTCGGTTGTTGAAGGAAAGGAGGGAATATTTTTGCTGGTTGCTGAAGGTGAATCTGTAGAAGGGCCGGTGCTTCAGATTGGCAATACAAACAGTCGCTATAAATTTCCGATAGGCGCTAAAGAATTTATCAACCAATGGTCGAAACAGGGCCCGGCACACCATTGTGCCATTGGCGTTGGCCACATTGCCGGTAAAATTGAAAAATTAGGCAAGATTCTGAATTTGAAAGTGATACAAATATGTTGATATTCAATTCTTAAAACCAATAATATAAATGCGAGAGAACGAGTTTTTAGAGTTTTCAGAAAAAAAAGGGATTACCTGACCGAATCCCCATTCTATTCGATTTAAGCAAAAAACGTATCGATTATTTTTGGAAAAACTGAATATTTCTGTGTATTATACTGATATTCAGTTAATAAAGTGGAGCTGGCGGGAGTCGAACCCGCGTCCAAACGAGGAAGCCACAAGCTTTCTACATGCTTAGCCCCGACTTAATTTTCGTGCACCGGCTGGATCAGGGCCACCGACCGGTACCTTAGCTCCTTTAATTTCGCCGAAGTTGCAGAGCAAAACTTCAACTAGCCTCGATTTACTTGCACCGCCGGTTCGGGCCGCTTCGTGGCAACAGCACCCGGGCGATGTCTTGTCCCGACGCCTTGCATCGGGATTAAGCTGTAACCTACTTAATTCGGTTACGCAGCAAGAGCGTAATTATTTTCGCCAATTATGGTTTTGATCATTATTTTTTAAGGGTCAACAACCAAAACCCTGCATGCTTACCTGCCTCTTCTACCCGCTGTCAAAACCAATCAGCCCCGGTAAAACAGGCAAAATTTTGCCAAAGAACAAGCTGCAAAAATACAAAAATTGCACCAGAAAATGAAATAAGATTAAACAGGTGTTTTCCGTGACAAATGAGTTAAATATCAATAAACTGACGGTAATGTTCGTAACGTTCAAAAATCTGATCCACGTAGGTGTAGGGTTCAATTCCGCGTACATAACCGTATTTTATTCCTGGTCGATTGTAGTTATCGGGGTAGCTCAATTCAAGTATCATTTCGGCCACATTATCGTCCCACGAATATTTATCTAAGCTGTTCATTTCAGCCAGTTTTTGAGCATCGAGCACATGGTAGTATCCACAATTATAAGCAGCAAGTGTAAACTTGATTCGCTGAACTGAATCTTCTACTTCTTCAAAATTTTTCCACAATTGTCCCAGAAATTTCGTACCCCCTCTAATGCTTTGTTCAGGATCTGAACGGTTTTCAACACCCAAATCTTCAGCTATCGAAGGCATAATCTGCATCAGTCCTCCTGCACCCGCCCATGAACTGGCCTCAGGATCGAATCCCGATTCCTGGTAAATTAGTGAAGCGATTAAACGCCAGTCCCAGTCTATTGTATCGGCATAATTTTTTATTATTTCGTCGTACCGACTAATACTGTTGTTCGTTAAGCTGTAAAAATCGCTTTGAATGCGTTGCCTGAAATTTCTTCTGTTTTTAAAATATTTATTGTAAATAACATAATAATCCACATCATTTTTCATCTCTTTCAGCCAATTGTTTATAGCTACCAGCAGTTCAGGCGATTTTGGACTAACCGCCCAGGCAATCCTTTGGGAGAAACTGATGGGAACATCAATATCCAGAATGTGGTAGTACGATGCATTAATGCTGGCAATATTATTATCAGCCACTGTGTATTTAATTTCACCATCCACCACCATTTTTATAATACGGTCGGTTGAAAGATGGCCCGGAAGTGTATCAATATGAATTTCACCGCCAATTTCTTTCGACAAATTTTGCAGCCGCTGCAGGTAAGATGAATTTTGCCGCACCGAAACTGTATCGCCAATTAACTCAATGGCATCATGAATCAGCTCCTTTTCGACGGCGCTCCAATTCATTGTGCGCCAGTTTTCGGGTTTTCGCTGCACCAACACCTGATGGGTTAAGTATAGGTAATCGGTAAAATTCACTTCCTCTTTGCGGTCGGAGGTAATGGTAATTCCGTGTGCCACCAAATCAATTTCACCAAAGTTGAGTTCGGTAAGTAAACTGTCAATATTTTGCGAAACAACAATGTCCAGCTCAACTCCCAGATGATCGGCAAATCGCTTCAGCAATTCATACTCAAACCCCATAGGTTGACCACGGTACAAAAAATAACTTGTTCCACTGTAGGTGGTGAGTGCAGTTAATTTTCCTTCCTTTTTAATTTTCTGAAGGGTTTTATTGTCAACCAATTCAGATTTTCCGGAGCCAGCCCTTCTATGGTCTGACTTCTGATTGCAACCTGAAAACAGGAATACCCCCAAAATTAAAAAGATAAAAAATCTCATCACATTTAAGGTTTACCTTATAAACGCAAATTTTATCCTAATGTTTGATAAATAAAATATTGAAAAATTGCAAGCCGGCAAAATACAGATTCTGTTTTTATCATGAAAACTCAATCAATTCGACCGGGGCTCTGTTGTGTTCAATCATCGCAACCCGCACTCCACTATTGGAAGCATTCGGTTGGGTCAAAATTTTGAAATGACTGCGTTTAAGTTCTTTGTCGAGGTTTTCCTCTTCAAATGCCACATGAGGAATCGTTTTTACCAGTTCGCGTAACGGGCAGTTATCTTATAAACGCATCCATTCAATCCCAAACGGACTTTTTTTCAAAACCACAAGTATAAAATTTCAAATGAGGCAGGTACTTTTCTCCGGCTTTTTCTCCGATGTTGGAATGCAGATATGGTGGAACTTCCAACCCCATTTTTCAACAGCCCGGGGAGGTTCGTATTCACATCTCAATTTATCCATTTACTTACAACTTTTTTGATATGATCTTTTCAACTTTTATCATCTTTCCATAGGAATCAGTGACAACAACAACAGCCAATCCATCTAATGCAGGAAATTGAAACACGTTTCTGCCTGGCTGCAATTGCATGTCAAATATTTGCCTGCCGGTTAAATCAAAAATTTTTATCCTAAAAATTTCATCTGCAGGCACATTTTTAATTGTCAGGAAATCATTGGCAGGATTGGGATATATCGTAATTTCCGGCAAATTCAAACCGTCATCAAGTGAGTTCAAAAGAAATGAGGGATAACAATCATCAAAAAAAGGATTTAAATATTTTTCCGTTCCATTCTCGCTGTAACAAACAAATTCCCAAAAATGGTAACAACATGTTGGAATATCAGTGATATGCCCCAACAATCCGCTTTTAACGCTCCCAATTCCTTCAATCCAAAATTCTTCGTCCTGAAAATAATAATTTCGCCTGGTATTTACCTTGTAACGTCTCCGGAGCTGACTGCCAACTATAACAGAATCAATTTTTTCAATTACTGAATAATCGTATCCGGTTTGGGCATGCCACACCGTGTCGCCTTCCTGAACATCAAAATCATACAGTAACCATTCTTTTTCGTGCGGAAAACCCAGAAAATCGGTTCCTGTGTAATAAATCCTTTTATCCTGTTCCCGGATTAAACCTGCCAATTCTCTGACCGGATTTGCCAAATTGCCCTTTTCCAGGCAAAGTTTTTTATAATTTAACTGATTTACCGTTGTATCGCCGCATAAAAAATAACGAAGCAAAACTGTATCTTCCGGAGCTTCCGAAATGCTGTATTCGAGATAAATATTCCATTGGGCATTTGCTGTGGGGAAAGGAATATAAGGCAAATTTTCAGCCCAAAAAATGTTAAAATATGATTCTCCCATTTCTTCAACTGTTGCCAAAAATTCCATGAATATTGAGTCAACTGGCTGTGAATAAATAATTGTATGGTCCTCGTCAGTTTTGTTTAACAGAACAACATGTTTCTTCTCATCAATTCTGAAATAATTGTCATCATAATAATTATGCATGCATTCAACAGAACCTAAAAAAACCGAATCTCCATTTTCACCGAACCCGGTAAAGATTTTCTCTGTTATCCGGCATTCCGATAAGTTTATTGGGAATTGAGGAGTTAAAATTATTTCAGGTAAATCAGGCTCTGCAAACGTTTTTTTAAGTACTGAATCAACAACAATGGAATATTTCTCCTGAACTACCTGATATCGCAGACGAAAACCATCAGCCTCAAGCGAATCAAACCGGCTCACAAAAATAGTATCGGTTTTTTGAACAGAACAAACGATTACCAGGTCGGCATCGAGGTACCACCGTGCAATTTCAAATGGTGAAATAATCCGTGCAGAAAAGGCAACAACCGGAAGGAACAGGATGATACACAGGAAAAGGCTCAGGTGACGTTTCATTTTTGAAAAGTTTTTGGTAAGATTGAATTTTGATTACTAAATTAAGCATAAATTCAATACTCCAAAAGCATTTCTGTTCCAAATCAGATAAATAGCTCCCGCAGCGCACCAAAAAAATCCTCGTCCCACCCATCGGAAATGTTTTCGAAAGCTTCGTCGGGAATTTTGGTGTGGCGCAATTCCACGCTGGTTCCTTTTTTATCGGGATGTAAAATGATGGTGACAACGGAAGGCTCTTCCATTTCGCCAAAAAACCACTGCTGCACTAATTTCCGGTTTTCCTCAAATTCCACATTCAAACCAGTTATGCTCCCTCCCCACAACGAAAATTCAGTACCGGCAACCGGTTCCATAACTGCATCCTCTCCGGTCCAGATTTCCAGCATATTTTTGTTGGTCAGCGCATTATAAATATCTTTGGGTTGCGCAGGAATAGCATAGTAACGTTTAATGTCTTTCATTTTTTTTGAATTTGTTTGCTCAAATGTAACGGAATCCCAAGAATTGTATTCTATTTTCGATGGTGAATTAAAATAAAACTGATTACAATCATTCAATCCATCAGAATCAAATATTTCCGGTGAAAGCGCAAAAATAATGAAATAAACCCGGATGACTGATGGCAAATTTATTACATTCGCTATCAGAATAATTAATATCTGATAAGCCGAAACCGTGAACAGAAACGACGAAAAGGAATATTGGGCACTAATTTGGGAGAAGTTCAGGGCTGGAGACCGCCGGGCTTTTGAAACCATTTACAGTGATTTTGTGGATGCCCTGTTTGCTTATGGTTTGAAAATGACCCCGCATCGGGCATTGGTGGAAGACGCCATTCAGGATACTTTTTTGGATGTTTATAATTATGGCAGCCGGTTGCGCAATCCCGGTTCACTGGAATTCTACCTGTACAAAACCCTTAAACGCATTATTATCAGAAAGCTGAAAGAGAAATACCGTTTCGCTCATCCCGATGATTTTGTGGCACAATTCGACCTGAAGTTTCCGCTGGAAGAAAATGAACTGGAAGAAATGGAAGAACAAACCGGGATGTTAAAAAGTGAATTAAAAAACTTAGATGCAAAAAAACGGGAATTATTGTTTCTGAAATTCAACAGTGGCCTTACTTATAATGAAATCGGCGAACTGCTCGACTGCAAAGCAGACACCGTAAAAAAACAAGTGCACCGCATTTTAAAACTCCTCCGCGGAAAACTGGGAGAGGATTTTCTGGAATTGTTTGTGATGTTTGTTAGGAAGTGAAGAGAGAAAAGGTGATTTGTGGCGATTGGTTGAGATTTTTTGTGATTTGCAGCGAAGAATTCAAAATAGAATGAATGAATGAATGAATGAATGAATGAATGCGTAAATGATAGAATACATGAATGAGATATGGAGATTTTTTGTGATTTGCAGAGATTGATAGTGATTTGTTTGAATGTTAATTATTCAATCAAAAGGACGAAAAGCGCCAATGTTTTGCAATAAAGTTGTTCAGAGCGTGTCCCCCTTGGATGCTAATTTGTCATGGAAAATAATATATAATTTCCAAAGGGGGAAGTAAAGGGGGATTTAGAACATTCAATTTCTTGTTGATAAATAATTTTTTTCACTGCTTCCAATCCCCCGGGCCCCCTTTGAATACAGCAAAATACTATCAGTTTTTATATACGGTCAAGGGGGACAAGCTTTAATGAATCGCAGTCGGTAGTTAAGAGCGCATCCCCCTTTAGCTGAGATGAGCCATGAAAAACGGTTTTTTGTCTGCTAAAGTGGGAATTTAAGGGGGATTGAGAATATTCATTAACAACCACCCCTTCCAGCTAAAGCTGTCTTTCCCCTCCTTGGCAAAAAGGAGGGGAAATTCATAGTCCATAGTTTCAATCGTTTTCAAAATATTTTACATCAGATAAAAAATTTCACCCTTTGGTTTTATCAATGTGCTATTCAAATTTATATTTTAACCTTCATTATTCATAAATTTTGTTTGTAATGAATGAAATGCAGGTTAATCCCGACTTAGATGAAGTTAAATTTTTGAAAAAAGTTTTTACGTAATCTTAGTCGCTGTCGGAGACAGGAATAATTCTTGGATTATTCGGGTTAAAATACGCTTATCATCTAACTACTTCGTATTTTTTCATATCTCAATACTTTGTACTTAATATCCACTACAATTCCAAAAACATGTTCTACAACATATAAAAATTTTGTCCCCTTTTCTGTCCCTCCTTCCTCTTATAGGCAGAAATCGGACAAAACCGATAAAATTAAATTGAATTAAACCGGATGAACATTTACGACCGCATAATTGAAAACCCGCTGTTTTTCAAATGGATATTCCACCCGTCTTCAGAAATTAATGCTTACTGGAACCATTATCTGGAGAATAATCCCGAACATGCAGAAAAAATTATTGAATTAAAAGCACAGATTGAAATACACCTCAAATACGAGAAAAAAAAGCTTTCCGAAACAGAGAAAATGGCTTTGGCCAAACGTATTGTGCGCATGCTGGAACGAACCGACCGCAACCGAAGCCGTACCCGGTTTATCCGGACAGCCATGCGGTATGCGGCCATTTCGTTTTTGTTTTTAACTATTGGTGGTAGTTTAGTTTACCTGTACATGGAACGCAGGCAGCCGGAATTTGTTATTGAAAATGCCGTGCTGCCTGCCCAGGTGCATGAGCCCATGCTTATTCTGGGCGACCGCGGACAAATTGTTTTGAACCAGGGCGATTCACGACTGGAATATGCTGAAGATGGCGAAATTCTGCTCAACAGCGAACAATCCATACAGGGCGATGCCGGAAATGCCGTTCCCGAAATGAATACCGTTGTTATTCCCTACGGAAGCCGCTCCAACATTATTCTGGCCGACGGTACCAACGTCTGGCTCAATGCCGGCAGCCGTTTAATCTATCCTTCCCGATTTGTGGACAAAACCCGCGAAGTGTACCTTTCCGGCGAAGCGTTTTTCGATGTGCAG
>NZ_JAWLCI010000069.1:0-25483 GCF_041687215.1 Mariniphaga sp. | reverse complement strand
ACTCAAAGAGGTGTGGTTGATATTGAATTTTTCCTGTTTAGAGTTGCTAAAATATATGCTTGAAGTTAAATACTCCACAAAAAGTTAAACTGAGCCCATTTATCGCATAATTTATAGTGCAAATTCTGGTGCAAATAAAAAAGACCTGCAATTTTCACTTTGCAAGTCCTTCATTTTCAGCGAGCGGGAAACGGGGATCGAACCCGCGACCCTCAGCTTGGGAAGCTGATGCTCTACCACTGAGCTACTCCCGCTTTTTATTTCTTTATTTCAAAACCTCAACTTTCGATCCGCCGGCTAAAGGACTGCCACTAAGTCCTGTCCCGCTTTCGACCGAGACTCCCGCTTTTTGCGTCTGCAAATTTAAAAAATTTGAAATCGGCAAAATCAGAAACCGAATAAAAATTTAGCTTGGAAAAATTTCTTTTTTTAGCGCTATTTATTTTTCAGCAAAGTCATCCGATGATTTGAAAACAAAGGAAATTAAACTTTTGGCAGTTTCCAGGGCGCACGGTAATGCGCTTTTACCATTTCGTTGGCTTCGGCATCGCCAATGAATTCCTGTTTTTCATGATCCCAAAAAACTTTGCGGCCCAGCCGGTACGAAATGTTTCCCAAATGCGCAAACCGGGCAATGTGTGCACCAATCTCAATGTCGCAACTGGGCTTTTCACGTGATTTTATACATTCCAAAAAGTTTTGCACATGCAACTCAAGACCTTTTCCTGTTCCTTTTTGCAATGGCATACCTTCGTACCCTTTTTTAGCGCTGTTACTGTTGGTTTCGGGAATTACTTCCCAACCGCTGCGATCCACAACCAGGGTTCCCCATTCGCCAACAAATGCCACACCGTGACCTCGTTTGCCAAAATTGGCGCCGTAAATACCAATGGTGTGGTCCCAAAGCAAACCAAAATCACCAAAATCGTAAACCGCCATCATGGTGTCAGGAGTTTCCATTGCATCGTCAGGGAAGGCATACTTGCCGCCGGTTGACATTACCGATTTGGGCACGTACTGATTCATACCAAATAATGCATAATCGAGAAGATGAACGCCCCAATCGGCCATTAAACCGCCGGCATAATCCCAGTACCAGCGGAAAGTAAAATGAAACCGGTTTTTGTTGAATGGCTTTTTGGGCGCCGGTCCCAGCCAAAAATCGTAATCGACACCAGCCGGAACTTGCGAATCGGGTACAACCGGAATGGATCCTTTCCAGCCTACATACGACCACGAACGTACCGACCTAATCCGACCGATTTTTCCTTCGTGAAGGTAATCCACTGCTGCTTTCCAATGCGGGTCGCTGCGTTGCCACTGCCCCACCTGCACCACTTTGTTGTATCTCTTTTGCGCTTTCACCATCAGGTTACATTCTTCAATGGAATTGGCAAGCGGTTTTTCGGTGTACAAATCTTTTCCGGCTTCCATGGCATGAATAGCGATTAGCGCATGCCAGTGGTCGGGAGTGGCGTTAATCACCACATCAATGTTTTTATTTTCGAGCAGCTTTCGGTAATCACCATATAACAGAGGTTTTTTACCCTGAATTTTTTCCACTTCAGCAGCCCGTTCTTCGAGTACATTACGGTCAACATCGCACAATGCACCGCATTCCACATTAGGTTGATCCAGAAAAGCTTTCAGGTTACTGAATCCCATTCCCAGGCAGCCAACCAGTCCTACAACCACTTTTTCATTGGCAGATAATCCTGCCTGAAGGATGGTTGGGAATGTGCCCAAGGCAGCAGTTGCCAGGGCAGAGTTTTTGATAAATGTTCTTCGATTCGGTTTCATTTTAAACTATTTTATTGGGTTATTTCAATCAAAACTTTGCCTTAAATTACGAAAAAAATCAATTTGTTCTACCGGAAACAGGTTCACAAATTGATTTCTTTGATTGTATTACAAATGTGCCAAATAAACCTACACCCGCGGCAGTGGCCATTTTGGATTGTAGTTCACCCGGGTAAGTTGGTCGGCTGCATCTTCCTTAAACTTTTTAGCTGCATCGTCCCAGTGGATTACCTCTCCAACCCGGTAGGCAATATTTCCCATTTCGGAAACAATAGCTGTTTTGGCGCCAACCTCTACTGAAGCATTTGGAGTTCCCCCTTCACGAATACACTTCAAAAAGTTTTGCACATGCTCATCTAGGCCATCGCCGTAATTTGACTGCGTTTTCTCTTCGAAAAAAGGTCCTTTTTTGGCATCGCTTCTGTCGGGCATCAATTGGTATCCTCCCCTATCAAGCACCAAAGTTCCTTTTTGACCAACAAAGGCAACTCCATGTCCTTTTCCGTAAGGACCAATTCCCGGATTCAAACCACATTCCCAAACCATGGTGTGTTTTGGGTAACTATACAATGCCTGTTGAATATCCGGAGTTTCAATTGTACCTTCCTGGTGATAATAAATTCCGCCTCCTGGAGAAATCTTTTGCGGCATTCCGGCATCCATCGCGTACATGGCAAAATCGAGCAGGTGCACTCCCCAGTCGGTCATGGCGCCACCGGCATAATCAAACCACCAGCGGAAATTGTAATGAAACCGGTTGGCATTGAAGGGCCGCTGAGGAGCAGGTCCAAGCCACATATTATAATCTACATGAGCCGGAGCTTCCGAATCGGGCATAAATGGATAGGGTTCATCGTACCCCTTGTAAATCCAGGCTTTTACCAGATGAACATCGCCCAACTCGCCCGATTTTACGATTTCTGAAGCCTCGAACCAGTGTTTTGAACTACGCTGCCACATGCCCACCTGAACTGCCAGGTTCGGATATTTTGCAGCAGCATCAACCATTGCATTGCATTCTTCAATGCTGTGCCCCATAGGTTTTTCAACATACACATGCTTGCCGGCTTCCAAAGCCATAATCATTTGGTGCGCATGCCAGTGATCGGGTGTCCCTAAAATCACTGCATCAACTTCCGGACTATCCAGCATTTCCCTGAAATCGGCATACAAAACCGGCCGTTTTTCAGTTAGTTTCTCCACATCGGCCGCGCGCGATTCCAGAATTTTGGAATCCACGTCGCAAAGAGCAACGCAATCAACATTATTACCTTCTTTCAAAAAACTTTGAAGATCGCTGAATCCCATGCTCCGGCATCCGATTAATCCTACTCTGACTTTTTCTGCAGGTGAAGCACAAGCATTCATAATGGTTGGGAAAGCGCTGATTGCAGCAGTGGCAAGGGCTGAGTTCTTGATAAATTTTCTTCTGTTGGAATTCATAATATCGTAAAATTGATTTTAGTAATTGAAAGTTGTAAATATAAAGGTTATGAAAGTTAATCGGAAACGCTTGCAGTTAAATTTTATAGTTTTATGACTTTTATCAGTTTTGACTGACCGGTCATTCAATTTTAACAATTATTTAACACATCACTTGATCCAATTTCAAAAAACTTGTTTTAGTTTTGACCAACCGTTCAGTCATAAAATTAAAAAACAGAAACAATGCCTCGGAGTCAGAAACAAAATGAAGAAATCAGAAAACAAAAAAAGCAACTGATAATGGATACGGCGCTGGAACTCTTTGCAGAAAACGGGTTCCATGCCACCTCTATGAGCCATGTTGCTAAAAAAGCCGGTGTATCGAAAGGACTCGCCTACAACTACTTCGAAAGTAAACAGGAAATTCTTGATGAAATCATTAAAACCGGATTCGATTCCATCTATTCCCATTTCGATTTAAATCATGATGGCATTTTAACCCGCGATGAATTCGAGCATTTTATCCGCAAAAGTTTTAAAGCCATCAGTAAAAACCGCAAGTTCTGGAAACTCTATTCTGCAATCATTATGCAGTCTGATATCGCTGAATCGATGATGGAAAAATACGGCGACCGATCCCAAGCCATTATGCTAATGCTCAATCAATTTATTAAAACCATGGGTAGTAAAGACCCTGAAGGGGATCTGATGGTCATCAGTTCACTGGTAAAAGGATCGCTGCTGGTGGTAATTTCCGCACCCGAATTTTTCCCGCTTAAACAACTGGAAGATAAAGTAACAGAAGCCTGTTTCAGGTTAATTTCAACTTAAATAATGAATTCATGAAAACAATCTTAACATTAATTGCAGTTAGTTTATTTTCATTCGGAACATTCGCGCAGGATGTGGCCGAAATTATCCGGAAAGCCGATGAAAAATTCAGGGGCGAATCGAGCCGCGGACAAACCACCATGATAATTGAACGCCCCAACTGGAGTCGTGAAATTTCCATGAAAACCTGGTCGCTGGGCAACGATTATTCCCTGATTTACATTACCGCGCCGGCCAAAGAAAAAGGACAGGTTTTTCTGAAGCGCGAAAACGAAATGTGGAACTGGGTGCCAACCATCGAACGGATGATAAAAATCCCACCCTCGATGATGATGCAGTCATGGATGGGCTCCGATTTTACCAACGACGACCTCGTGCGTGAATCGTCGCTTGAAAAAGATTACAACCACAAATTGTTGGGTGAAGAAAATATTGATAGTTACGAATGCTACAAGATAGAGCTCATTCCAAAACCCGATGCTCCGGTGGTTTGGGGAAAAATCCTGATGTGGATTTCCAAAGATGAGTTTCACTGGCTCAGAGGAGAATATTACGACGAAGATGAAAACCTCGTCAACATTGAAATTCTTTCTGAAATTAAAACAATGGACGACCGCGAAATGCCAACCCGGATGGAAATGATTCCGGCCGACAAAGAAGGACACAAAACCGTTTTGATTTTTGATGAAATTGAATTCAATGTGGATTTGGATGAATCGTTTTTTTCACAACAAAACATGAGGAGAATAAGATGAAACGACCATGAATAAGATTTATTCACACAGGAGTATGATTATAATTTTCATGGGAGTTCCATCTGTTACCATTAAAAATAAACAATTATAAACAGATGAAAACAAACATCAAACTGGCATGGCGAAACCTCTGGCGAAACCGGCGCCGGTCAATTATTGCCATTTCGTCCATCATTTTCAGTGTGTTGCTGGCCTCGTGGATGCGTTCCATGCAGGAGGGTTCGTATGACAGCATGATTGAAAACGTGGTGAAATTCTACTCGGGCTACCTGCAGGTGCAAGACACGGCTTACTGGGAAGAACGAACGCTGGAAAACAGCATGGAAGTTTCGCCGGAACTCATTCAAAAAATTGAAAATCTGAAAGATGTTACACTGGTTTCACACCGCCTGGAGTCTTATGCACTGGCAGCCAATCACCAGCACAGCAAACCGGGCATGGTGCTGGGTATTGAGCCCGAAGCCGAAGACCGCATCACGGCGATTTCAAAAAAAATCAAAACAGGGGAATTTATTCAGTCGGGCGACAAAAGTGTGGTTCTGGGTAAAGGGCTGGCCGATTTTCTGAATCTTACAGTGGGCGACACACTGGTAATGATTGGCCAGGGTTACCACGGAATAAGTGCAAACGGACTTTTCCCGGTGAAAGGAATTATGGAGCACCCCAACCAGGATTTCGACAAAAGGTTGGTGCTGCTGGATATTGGCACGGCCCGTGAATTTTATTCAGCCTATGGCATGTCCACATCGTTGGTGGTTATGACCGGCGATCATTACCAGGTAGATCATTTGAAAACAGAAATTGGACAATTGCTTTCACCTGAAGAAACCGTGCTCACCTGGATAGAAATGCAACCCGAAATTGAACAGCTCATCCAAAGCGACCGGGCCAGCGGCATTATCATGCTTGGTATTTTGTATCTGGTTATAGCATTTGGCATGTTCAGCGTAATTATGATGATGGTAAAAGAGCGCCGTCGCGAATTTGGCGTCATCCACGCAGTTGGCATGAAAAAGCGCAAGATGGCTATTGTGGTATTATTGGAAACACTTTTCATCGGAATTATTGGCTGCACCATTGGGTTGGTTGTAAGTTATTTTTTCTGCCTCTGGTTTTATCACAATCCCATTCCGCTCACCGGCGAAATGGCCACAGCAACAGTTCAGTATGGCATGGAACCTTACATGTTCTTTTCTATTCAACCGTCGCTTTTTTATAACCAGATGATCCTGGTATTTTTTATCAGCCTGTTCATTGCAATTTTCCCGGTGTACAACATTTACCGGCTAAAAATTACTTCCGCTTTGCGGACGTGAAGAAGAAGCGTGAAGTTGGAAGCACGAAGCACGAAGTTGGAAGTAAAAAAACTAATGTCTGACCGATGACTGATGACCGAAACTTTTGAACATGAAACCTGAAACATGGAACTCGAAACATGGAACTTGGAACTTGGAACTTGGAACCCGAAACTTTGAACATTGAACTTTAAACTTTAAACAAAAAGATATGATTTGGTCAATTGCATGGAGAAACGTTTGGCGCAACAAGTTACGCAGCATCATTATGATTGCGGCTATCGCGCTCGGTTTGTTTGCCGGTGTGTTTACCATGGCGTTTATGCAGGGGGCTGTGGATGCGCGCATCGAATCGGCTACCAAAACCGAACTGGCACACTTGCAGATTCACGATCCGGATTTTTTGGTCAACAACGACATCGCATTCAAAATTGAAAATGCGGATGAACTTACCCGTCAGGTTGAGACCCTCGATTCGGTTGTTGCAGCAAGTAAACGGCTGATTGCCGAACCATTTATTATGGCAGCTCACGGAACCGGAGGTGGCAAACTTATTGGAATTACTCCCGAACAGGAAAAAAAGGTAACCGATATCTGGGAGAAAATTGTGGATGGCGCTTACCTGGAACACGACAGCCGCATGCCGCCCATGGTAGTAGGCGAAAAACTGGCCAAACGTTTGCGGCTCAAAGTGGGTACGCGTATCAATTTGCAAATGGTTGACCGCAACGGCGACCTTTCCATCAAAGGGTATCGGGTGAGCGGAATTTACCGCACCACCAACACCAGCTACGACGAATCGACCTTGTTTGTTCGGTTCGAAGATTTGCAAGCCCAACTGGGAATGGAAGAAAACACCGCACACGAAATTGCGGTTCTGCTCGATAATGGAAATGAAGCCGCCTTAGTTAAACCTTCCATTCAAAAAATGGTGGGTAACTACGATGTGCAAACCTGGAAAGAACTCAGTCCGGAGATGTCGCTGCTCACCGATTCCATGGACCAGTACATGTACATTTTCATTCTGATTATTTTGCTGGCGCTTTGTTTTGGCATCATCAACACCATGCTGATGGCGGTATTGGAACGGATAAAAGAAATCGGGATGCTTATGGCAGTGGGCATGAATAAAAGGCGAATCTTTTCGATGATTATCCTGGAATCGGTTTTGCTCACTGTTTCCGGCGGAATGCTGGGAATGTTCATTGGTTCGGTGGTTACCAAATTTTTTGAAACCCGCCCCATCAACCTCGCCATGTTTGCCGAAGGGCTGGAAAACTATGGTTTTGCATCGCAGATTTATACATCGCTGCAAAGTGAAACACTTATAACCATTGGCATTCTGGTGATTTTAACCGGAGTTCTTTCGGCCATCTGGCCTGCCCGGAAGGCGTTGAAGCTGAATCCGGCGGAGGCGACGAGGACAGAATAGGAGCCTCCCCCGGCCCCTCCGAGGGAGGGGAGAAAGAGAGAGGTAATTTGTTGTGATTTATTGAGATTAATGGAGATTTAGTGAAATGAAACTTGACTCTGAATTAGTACTGAACTTTGTTCGAAGACCGTCCCCCTTTGGATGCAATTTTGCCATAAAGCAGTATGATGAATTCCAAAGGGGGAATAAGGGGGATTAAAAAACGAGAATATAAATTGAATTTAATTTCAACAGAAAATGAAAATAATTGAGATAAAAAACCTGAAAAAAACGTACGAGGACAATTCCGTTCCCGTACATGCAGTGAATGGAGTTGACCTTTCCATTGAGGAAGGCGAATTTACGGCCATTGTGGGGCCATCGGGTTCCGGGAAAACTACGTTGCTGAATGTGGTGGGCGGACTCGACGATGCCACAGAAGGAACCGTAATCATCGACGGAGTGGACATTCGGGAGCTTTCATCACGAAAACTTACCGATTTCCGTATGAAAAACATCGGCTTTGTCTTCCAGGCCTATAACCTGATACCGGTATTCACGGCTAAAGAAAACGTGGAGTTTGTGATGCACCTGCAAGGGGCGAAAAAAGCACACCGCGAAGCCCGCGCAACTGAATTGCTGCAGGCAGTAGGTCTGGGCGAAATGATGGATCGCCGGCCGTCAAAACTCTCGGGAGGACAGCAGCAGCGGGTGGCTGTGGCCAGGGCACTCGCCTCGAAACCCAAATTTGTACTGGCCGACGAGCCTACCGCCAACCTCGATTCCAAATCGACCGAAAATCTGCTCGATATTATGGAACGACTTAATAAAGAGGAAAAAATTACGTTTATATTTTCAACGCACGACCAGCGGGTGGTAAACAAAGCGCGCCGGGTGGTTACGCTCGAGGACGGTAAAATTAAAAGCGACGAAAAAAGGACTTAGGTATGAAGCGAAAGGTAAACGTGCTACTGTTAATTCTCACATTTGCTTTAACTGGTTGGATTTCAGCAAATGACAATGGTGCAGGCTGGAACAATGCTGCATTGAATACAGCTTCCGAAGCAATTTACCTGTCGCCGCTTGAAAAAGAGATAGTTCTGGAAATTAATAAACTACGTTCCGACCCAGTGCGTTATGCCACCACCTACATTGCACCACTGGCCAAAAAATACAATCGTCGCTTACTTTATTATCCGGGCGATTTGCCGTTGCTCACCAGAGAGGGCGTTAATGCACTTTACGAATGTGTCCGCGACCTGAAAAAGCAGCAACCGCTTCCCATTATTTACCCCAGCGAAGGACTTACTCTGGCTGCCCGCGACCATGTTTCCGACCAGTCGAAAACCGGGCGCACCGGTCACCAGGGAAGCGACCGAAGCACCATGCGCGATCGAGTTGAACGATATGGAAAATGGGAAAAGCGTATTGCGGAAAATATTGCGTACGGCGGAAAAACGGCACAGCAAATTGTGATTTACCTGCTCATCGATGATGGAGTGCGCGACCGCGGCCACCGGAAAAATTTTCTGAACCCTGATTTCAATGTGGTGGGGGTGGCCACCGGAAATCATCCGCAATATAACCTGATGAGCGTGATGGACTTCGCCGGAGGATTCAAAAAAACCGAAAAATGAACCGACTGAAATACTTTTTACCACTATTTCTTCTGATTTATGTTGAAGGGAATGCTCAACTGCAAAAATTTACAATCAACGGCTATGTAAAAGATTTATACATGTATTACAAGCCGGAAAATCCCGTCCCCGGAATCGACGCCGATCATCTTTCCTCAAATCTAATCCACAACCGACTCAATTTCAGGTGGTATGCAACTAATGAATTTACGTTTGCTGTGGAAGCAAGAAACCGTTTTTTTAGCGGGCAACTCATTCGCGAATTTCCACTCTATAAAGAATTTGTGGATACAGATCCCGGTTATTTCGATTTATCGAAAACAGTGGCATCCGGCAAAGGATGGTTTTTACATTCGATGATTGACCGCGCCTGGGTGGATTTTACCAAAGGAAAATGGCAAATTACCGCCGGAAGGCAGCGGGTAAACTGGGGCATCAACCTGATTTGGAATCCCAACGATATTTTTAACACGTTCGATTATTTCGATTTCGATTATGAAGAAAGGCCGGGTTCCGATGCACTGAAAGTTCAATATTACACCGGAGTTACATCCTCTGCCGAACTGGTTTACAAAATTCAGAGAAACAATTTGGAAGACAAAAACGAATCGACAATTGCCGGCAGGTACCGATTTTCTAAATTCAGGTACGATTTTCAGTTTCTCGGCGGCTGGATGCCAAAAGACTTTGTATTTGGCGGCGGCTGGATGGGCGACATACAAGGCGGCGGTTTTCGCGGCGAGGTTTCATGGTTTGTTCCGAAAGAAAAAAACAGCGGCAGTGAAGAAGCTTTGGTCGCAACTATTTCAGGTGATTACACGTTCAAAAACAGTTTGTATGCACACGGAGCCATTTTGTACAACAGTCTGGGAGTTACCGGAAAAGCAGGAGCACGCGAATTTTTCGATCAGAACATTTCGGCCAAACGATTGTCGCCGGCCCGTTACAATTTGTTCGGACAACTCTCCTACCCTTTCACCCCGCTCTTTTCCGGTAGTTTTTCAGGAATGTTGAATCCCTCCGATGGTTCGTCTTATTTTGGCCCAACGCTTACTTACTCAGTCGGTAATAACCTGGAACTGATGGCAACCGGCCAGTTATTTTTTGGTGAAGAAGGAACTGAATACGGAGAACTTGGGAAAGCATTGTATGGGAGGTTGAAGTGGGCTTTTTAGCAGGAAATGCAAAATAATTCCCCGAAATTCCACATTAAAAACCCAATCGTTTAGTTTTTTGGAAAAAAGGTATTTATTTTGCCCCGTTAAACAGAATGCAAATTTTTATGTTGGTTTGGGAAAATGAAGAATACATACCTTGATCTCATCGAACAATCGTACTATTTTCCGCAGGAAGGTTTCGACCTGCAGGATGGTAATCTCTCGTTTTACGGCGTTTCGCTGAAGTACCTCATCGATAAATACGGCACCCCGTTCAGGCTGATGTATCTGCCACGTATCGGGGACCAGATAAAGAAGGCCCGGAATCTGTTCAGACGAGCCATGAAAGCCACCAATTATCAGGGTGAATACCATTACTGTTACTGCACTAAATGCAGCCACTTTCACCATGTAGTAAACAAAGCGCTGCAGTACAACGTAAATCTGGAAACTTCTTCGTCGTTCGATATCGATTTAATCCTGAACCTTTACAAACAGGGGAAACTTGAAAAGGATTTGAAAATCGTTCACAACGGATATAAAACTGAAGAATACATTCGTAAAATTCTCGACCTCACTGATTTGGGGTTTGAAAACTCAACCATTGTTCTCGACAATAAAAATGAGCTGAAGAAAATTCTGGCTTACGCCAATGGCAAAAAGGTCAAAATCGGCATCCGAAAAGCTATTGATGAAGAACCTCAAAGCGCCTATTACACCTCCCGTTTGGGAATCCGGTCGTCAGAGGTTTTGGAGTTTTACAGGAATTACATTCAGGATAAGGAAAATATTGAATTATCGATGCTCCACTTTTTTGTCGATTCGGGAATTAAAGATACACTGTATTACTGGGGTGAATTTCAGAAATCGGTGAAACTTTACATCGAACTAAAAAAAGAATGCCCCACACTGAACGCCATAAACCTTGGCGGCGGATTTCCCATTCGAAGTCACCTCGGATTCGAGTATGACTACGAATACATGATCCGCGAAATTGTAAACAACATTAAGGATGCATGTAACGCCGAAGAGATTGAAGAACCCGATATTTACACCGAGTTCGGGAAATACACAGTAGGCGAAAGCGGCGCTACCATTTTTTCGGTGCTGGAACAAAAACAGCAAAACGATGCCGAGCTTTGGTACATCATCGACAACAGTTTAATGAACACCATTCCTGATGCGTGGTCCATTTTTGAAAAGTTTATTTTGCTGCCCATCAACAAGTGGAACAATGAATACACCCGTGTTAATATTGGCGGAATTAGTTGCGACCATTCGGATTATTACAACTCCGAAGACCTGAACCAGCAAATTATGCTGCCACGTTATTCGTCGCGCGAAAAAGAGCCGCTTTACCTGGGTTTTTTCCACACCGGCGCCTATCAGGATTCCATCAGCGGATACGGCGGAATCAAGCATTGCCTTATTCCGGCGCCAAAACATGTAATCATCGACCGCGATGAAACAGGCAACTTTGTGGACTACGTTTACCGCACCGAACAAACGGTGGAAGACATGTTTAAAATACTGGGGTACAACACCCCGCATGAATAGCGAAAAGAGGCTGGAATTTCCGGCCTCATTTCATTTTTAAGGGATTACTTCTCGGGCAACTTTCTATTATTATACGTTTCCGTTTTTCTTATCGAGCATAAGCATGGAGTTCACAACCACTTCGGTAATGTATTGCTTTTCACCATTTTTATCTTCATAAGATCGATTGGTGAGTTTACCTTCAACGGCAATTTCCGAACCTTTTTTCAGGTAATTTTCGGCAATCTCGGCCTGTTTTCCCCAGGCAGTCAAACGGTGCCAGGTAGTTTCCGATACTTTTTTGCCGCTTTGGTCGTAGTAAATTTCGTTGGTTGCTATAGATAAAGTAGCAACTTTTTTTCCGCTGTCCAACTTTCTCACTTTTGGGTTTTCGCCCAGGTGGCCGATAAGCCTGACGCTGTTTCTTAAAACATTCATGATTCAAAATTTTAAATTAATAACTAAAACGAAATTGTACACCAAAGGTAAAGCAGCGTCAAAAGTTAGCCGGTAATTAAACATTTGTAACCGATTATAAGCGGTTGTAAACGTTTGCAAACGGATAGTTTTTTGTATATTAGCGAATTGTAAACCAATAACTATGGAACAAAGAAAATGCCTCGAATGTGGTGAACCACTGCGCGGAAGGGCCGATCAGAAATTTTGCAGCGATGCCTGCCGGAATGCCTGGAACAACCAGAAGCTGGGCAGCAGCACCAACTACATGCGAAAAATCAATCGTATTTTAAAAAAGAATCATTCCATTTTAAAAGATCTGAACCCAAACGATAAAACCACCACCTACAAAGGTGTGATGTTAAAACAGGGTTTCAACTTCAACTATTTTACCCACATTTACAAAACCAAAAATGGCAGGGTCTATTACTTTTGTTACGATCAGGGATTTTCGGCATTGGAAAACAGTAAGTTTCTTTTGGTGAAAAAAGAAGATTAATTTTTGGAAAATTCAATTTCCTGTGACAAATTTGCCTGGATTAAACTTAAATCTATAAAAAATGAAAAAAATTCTGATTGTATTGTCACTGGCATTTCTTGCCACATCCTTTTTACATGCAACTGCAATGCCTGCAATTAAAAGTGCTTTAGGTGAATGGAAATTTGAAAGTCCGTATGCTCCTGATGGTTATAATAAAGGCTCCATAATTATTTCAGAAAAAGAAGGAGTTTTGGCTGGCGAAATTAAATTTGCCGACGGAACCAAGGTGGAATTGAAAGATGTCAAATTCGAAGAAAACATTTTGAAATTTGGCATCAATGTGGAGTACAATTATATTCCAATTAAGGCTACCATTGAAGGAAACAAAATGAAAGGAACGGCCAACACACCTGATGGAGATTTGCCGTTTGAAGCCACAAAGGTTGAAAAAACTGAATAAAAAAACAGGCCGTTAAGTTTATAAAATCCTTAGCGGCCTGTTTCTTTATACCCACTTTTTATTATCTCTCCAGCTTAATGACTTCGCTGCCGGCAAGCAGGTAAGCGCCCGTGCCATAAACTTCCCAATTTTCGGCTGAGAAATTTTTGCGTGGGTCGGCGCCAATGGGTTGCACCCAACCTACACGGCCATCAGATTGAATCAGCGAATTCATTCCTATCCAGGCTTTTTCAACCACCGGTAAATATTTATCCCGGTCAAGAATTCCGTTGTTAATGCCCCAGGCCAGTGCGTAAGTGTAAAATCCCGAACCACTTGCCTCGCCTCCCGGATAAGAACTCGGATCGAGCAGGCTGGCACGCCACAAACCGTCCTCCTGCTGCAACGAAACAATTTTTTCAACCATTTCTTTATAATTTTGCAAATAGAAATTGCGGGTTGGCCAGTTTTCAGGCAGCTCTTCCAAAACACGAACCAGGCCCCCCATCACCCAACCGTTTCCGCGCGACCAAAAAATCTTTTTCCCGTTGGCTTCCTTAATTATTTCCACCTCCGGCTCATCCCATTTGTACCGGATATCGCGGGCATACAAATGTTCTTCCTTATCGTAAAGAAGATCATAGCATTCCTGAAAAAGTTTGTCGTTCAGCTCAAAATATTTTTTATCATTTAAAGTGACTCCCAATTTTACCAAAGCAGGCGGCGCCATAAACAGGGCATCGCACCACCACCAGGTAACTTTCCGGATACCGCCTGTTTCGTAAGGAGTGGCCATAAATTCATCCATCGTGTCAATAAACGGTTGAATCATTTTCTTTTCATTGGAAATCCGGTACATATCAATGTAAGTCTGACAAATTACGTGGTCGTCGGCATGTTGGAGCCTCGGTCCCGGCTTCCATTTATTTGATTCGCCCATGGCGTAAATAGCTTTGTAGATGTTTTCGCTTTCAAGCGTTTCGTATGCAGCAAACACTCCGGCATAAAACGCGCCGTTGGTCCAGTCCCACAATTTGTGATTGGGATGACTCAACTGCCAATCAAGGGCAGTGCGCATGGTTGATTTAATGTAAGAATCTTCAAAATACTTTTCATTTTCAGACTGTTGTGCGGATATTGTCCCTGCCATTAACAAGACAGCAAGAGTTACAGCAAGTAGTTTTTTCATGGTTGAATTGCTATTTAAAATTTATGATACAAGTATATGCAATCGATTGCTATTTTCAAAGAAAAAAGCTAAAATTCAACCTTTCTCTGCGTAAATTTATTTTTAACAATTGGTTTTATATTTTCTCTGCATTGCATGAGATGAAATTAATCACTAATATTGCACAAATAAAAGTTAAGTATGAATTACGGATTGGGACATTACGGCCATCATTTCAAAACCTAACGATTGGTAGGTCAGGGTTGTTTTGTCGTAATTTTAAAAGATATTGAACCAGAGGCTTGCCAGTAGGCAGGCCTTTTTCGTGAGATAAAGTTTTTACGAGTTTAAAAACGAAGTAAAAACTTGTTATCGAACGAATCCCGAAAGCGAAGCGATTCGGGGTCTGACCAATTAATTAAAAAATTGAAAAAACAAAAAAATATGGAAAAACTAAAAATTGCGATTCAAACCAAAGGAAGATTGAACGAAGATTCGATGAAACTGATTCAGGAATCGGGCATCGATTTAACCATTGGCAGAAGGAAACTGGTGTCGGAAGCGGGCAACTTCCCAATGGAAGCGTTGTTCCTGCGTGACGATGACATTCCGCAAACTGTAGCCGACGGTGTGGCCGATGTGGGCATTGTTGGCGAAAATGAAATGCTGGAAAAAGGAGAAAATGTGGTTATTGCCAAACGCCTGGGGTTCAGCAAGTGCCGCTTGTCGCTGGCCATTCCAAAATCGCTGGAATACACCGGACCGGAGTTTTTTAACGGAAAAAAAATTGCCACCTCCTACCCCAAAATTTTGCAAAAGTTTTTAACCGAACACAACATAAAAGCAGAAATCCACGTCATCAGCGGTTCGGTGGAAATTGCGCCGGGGATTGGCCTGGCCGATGCTATTTTCGATATTGTCAGTTCGGGTTCTACATTAGTTAGCAACAGATTGAAAGAAGTGGAAGTGGTCATCCATTCCGAAGCGGTGCTGATTGCCAAACCAAACCTTTCTGCAGAAAAGCAGGAAATTCTGGATGAACTTATTTTCCGATTGGAATCGGTTCAGCGGGCAGAAGGCAAAAAGTACATTTTACTGAACACACCCAATGAAAAAATTCAGGAAGTGGCCAACCTGCTTCCAGGCATGAAAAGCCCCACCGTGGTACCTTTGGCCCAGGAAGGTTGGAGTTCCATGCATTCGGTGATTGCCGAAGACGATTTCTGGGAAATTATTGGCAAGCTGAAAAAAGCCGGTGCCGAAGGAATTCTGGTGATACCGATTGAAAAAATGATATTTTAGTCAGACATGAGTACAAAGTATTTAGTACAAAGAATATGAGAACTTTTATCAATCCCGATAAATCCCTTTGGCCTGAAATCCTGCAGCGCCCGTTGCTGGACGTTTCGGGTTTATATGAAACGGTTCAAACGGTTTTAAATGAAATAAAACAAACCGGCGATATTGCCCTGCGAAAATTCACCCAAAAATTTGATGGCGTGGATTTGGAAGATTTCCGGGTCACTGAAAAAGAAATTGATGAAGCTAAAAACCAGGTGAATCCGGAGTTGAAAAAAGCCATCGAACTGGCTTCTGCCAACATCGAAAAATTTCATGCGGCGCAAAAAACGGAAATTCGCAAAGTGGAAACCATGCCGGGAGTTACCTGCTGGCAAAAACCGGTGGCCATCGAAAAAGTGGGATTGTACATTCCGGGAGGAACTGCTCCGTTGTTTTCAACAGTGTTGATGCTGGCCATTCCGGCGCGTATTGCAGGATGCACAGAAATTGTTTTGTGCACTCCGCCGGGAAAAAACGGAAAGATTCATCCGGCTATTTTATTTGCGGCAAAGTTTGCCGGCGTTAAAAAAGTTTTCAGGCTGGGCGGCGTTCAGGCCATTGGCGCCATGGCTTACGGAACCGAGTCGGTACCGAAAGTGCACAAAATTTTCGGTCCGGGAAACCAGTATGTTACCGCTGCCAAACAACTGGTCAGCATGAATGACGTGGCCATCGATATGCCTGCCGGCCCGTCGGAGGTAATGGTGGTTGCAGACGAATCGGCTAACCCGGTTTTTGTGGCATCCGACCTGTTATCGCAGGCCGAGCATGGATCGGACAGTCAGGTAATTTTGGTTGCCAACAGCCCGAAGCTGGTTGAAAAAGTAAAAACGGAAATCAGCCTGCAACTGGAAAAACTTCCCCGCAGGGAATTGGCCGAAAAATCGCTTGAACACAGTGTGCTGATTGTAATGGAAAACGAACAGAATACTGTTGATTTAATCAATGAATATGCGCCGGAGCATCTGATTCTTTCCACAAAAAGATACAATGAATTAGCTGAAAAAGTGACAAATGCCAGTTCGGTTTTTCTGGGAAATTATACGCCCGAAAGTGCCGGCGATTATGCTTCGGGAACCAACCACACGCTGCCAACAAACGGCTGGGCCCGGAGTTACAGCGGGGTTAACCTCGACAGTTTTTTGAAAAAAATTACGTTTCAGGAAATTACTGAAAATGGATTGAAATCCATTGGGCCAGCCATCGAAAATATGGCGTCTGCCGAAGAATTGGAGGCGCATAAAAATGCTATTACCTTGCGATTGAAAACAATAAAAGAATAAATTACTTTGAAATTAATGGATATTTGGATGGATCTTTAATCATGTTTAGCGTCAAATCAATATCAAGCTTTTCCCAAAACAAGTGTTCGTGGTTCAGAAAAACAACATCTGAAATTTCGGCAATTGTTGCTTCTTTAAACCAGGGAAAATCCTCAAACGGCAGAAAAAACTCTTCTCCTCCAATAAGTACCCAAAAACCGTGTGTTGAAATGTTAGTTACTTCAACTTCCAAAATGTCTTCTCCAACTGCTTCTGATTTCATTTCTGTTTTCTTTAATTATATTCTCCAACAATTTAAGTTGTTTCTGGTTGAATCCAATAGTTTTTACCAATTCAATTTCAGGTTCAATCCAAAATTTCGCTTCTCCGTCAGGACTTATTACATGAATATGTATTCTTTTTTCTTCACGGGAGAAAAAGAAAAACCTGTAATTCTGTTTTTTAAAAACCGTTGGACTCATTTGAAAACAAATTTAATAAATTCACATCAATTATGAACTTAGATAAACTTCTTCGCAAAAACATAAAAAACCTTCAACCTTATTCTTCGGCCCGGGATGAATTTTCAGGCGAGGCCATGGTTTTTCTGGATGCCAATGAAAATCCATTTAACGAGCCTTACAACCGCTATCCCGACCCGCTGCAAAGGAAACTCAAGAAAAAAATTGCTTTGCTGAAAGATGTGATGTCGGAACAGATTTTCCTCGGCAACGGCAGCGACGAGCCCATCGACCTGCTCATTCGGGCATTTTGCGAACCGGGAGTGGACAATGTTGTTTCCATCGACCCTACCTACGGAATGTACCAGGTGGCGGCGGGCATCAACAATGTGGAGGTGAAAAAAGTATCGCTTACGGAAGAATTTAAACTGGATGCCCAAAAACTCCTTAATGTTGTCGATGAAAAAACGAAACTGGTTTTCCTTTGCTCACCCAACAATCCAACAGGCAACTGTCTCAACAAAGAGGCGGTTTTGGAAGTAGTGAAAAACTTTCAGGGAATTGTGGTGCTGGACGAAGCTTATATCGACTTCGCACCCGGAAAATCGTTGCTGCCGCTATTAAATGACTTCCCCAATTTGGTCACTTTACAAACCTTTTCCAAAGCATGGGGTATGGCGGGAATCAGGCTCGGAATGGCTTTTGCAGCCACCAAAATCGTTTCGGTTCTCAACAAAATAAAATACCCGTACAACCTGAATATCCTGACGCAGCAAAAGGCGCTGGAACTAATCGAAAACCGCGACAAAGTGGAGAAATGGGTGAAGTTGCTCATTGCTGAACGGGAGAAAATGAAAAAACTACTTTCAGATTTCCCCTTTATTGTAAAAATTTTCCCGTCGGATGCCAATTTTATCCTCGTAAAAATGCACGACGCACGCGGCATTTACGAATTCCTGAAAGAAAAAGGCGTGATTGTGCGCGACCGCTCAAAAGTACACCTTTGTGAAGACAGCCTGCGGATTACCATCGGTTCATCAGATGAAAATGAACAGTTTTTGAATGCTTTAAAAGAATTGATATGAAGAAAGTTTTGTTTATAGACCGCGACGGAACGTTGATTATTGAACCGGAAGACGAACAAATCGACTCACTGGAAAAGCTGGAATTTATTCCCGGCGTTTTCCGCAATCTGTTCAATATCCAAAAAAATCTGGATTATGAGTTGGTTATTGTATCCAACCAGGACGGTTTGGGAACGGATTCCTTTCCCGAAGAAACATTTTGGCCGGCACACAATAAAATGCTGAAAGCGTTTGAAAACGAAGGCGTGATTTTCGATGACATCCTCATCGATAAAAGTTTTCCCGCCGCAAATGCTCCCACCCGAAAACCCCGTACCGGGCTAATGGGAAAATACATGAACGGCGATTACGACCTTGCCAACAGCTTTGTGATTGGCGACCGGCTGACTGACATCGAACTGGCCAAAAACCTGGGCGCCAAAGGAATTTTGATAAACGATGGTAGTTTGGCCGAAGAACTGGAAAAAGCTGGACTTGCAGATTATTGCACCCTGATTACCAGCGACTGGGACGACATTTATGCCTGCGTAGCTGCACCCGAGCGAACGGCTGAAGTGAAACGCACCACCAAAGAAACAGACATTTTTGTTAGATTGAACCTGGATGGCTCTAGCGTCTGCAGCATTTCCACAGGTCTGAACTTTTTCGACCACATGCTGAACCAGATTGGTCGCCATGCGGGCGTTGACCTCGAAATTTCGGTAAAAGGAGATTTGGAAGTGGATGAACACCACACCATTGAGGATACCGGGCTGGCATTGGGCGAAGCATTTCAAAAAGCCGTCGGGAACAAAAAAGGAATGGAAAGGTACGGATTCTGTCTTCCCATGGATGATTGTCTGGCTCAAGTGGCTATCGACTTTGGCGGAAGGCCCTGGCTGGTCTGGGAAGCCGAATTCAAACGCGAAAAAGTGGGCGACATGCCTACCGAAATGTTCATGCACTTTTTTAAGTCGTTTTCGGATGCGGCAAAGTGCAACCTCAACATAAAAGCCGAAGGCACCAACGAGCACCATAAAATTGAAGCCATTTTTAAAGCACTGGCCAAAGCCGTTAAAATGGCCGTTAAACGCGATTTATATAATTTTGAATTGCCATCAACAAAAGGAAAACTATGAAAAGCCCCTCCTAACCTCCCCAAAGGGGAGGAATAAAGAAAACTATATGATGAATAAAAAATATACTAAAACCGATACCCTCTCGGAGAAAACGTCCCCCTTTCGGGGATTCAGGGGACTCCTGTTATGAAAACAATAAAACCACTTCGCGAAAAAAAGAACACAGCCATTTTGCTGATTCATTGTCCCGACAAACAGGGAATTCTGGCCACCGTAACTGAGTTCCTGAATAAAAACCGGGGCAACATTATTTACCTCGACCAGCACGTTGACCGGCAAGAAAAAATTTTTTATATGCGCGTGGAATGGGAATTGGACGGTTTCGCCATCCCTTCGGAGAAAATCGGGGAATATTTTGATACACTTATCGGTTCGCCTCTGAACATGCACTGGCGCCTCTATTTTTCCGATGAAATTCCACGAATGGCGCTGTTCGTTTCCAAAATGCCGCATTGCCTGTTCGACATTTTGGCGCGTTACACTGCCGGCGAATGGGATGTGGAAATTCCGCTCATCATCAGCAACCATGAACTGCTGAAACCTGTTGCCGAACGATTTGGCATCGATTTTCATTATTTCCCGGTTACCAAAGAAAATAAGGAAGACCAGGAGCATAAAGAGATTGAACTGCTGAAAAAGCACAATATCAATTTTGTGGTGCTGGCACGCTACATGCAAATTCTTTCGAAGGATTTCGTGAAACAATTTCCCAACAAAATCATTAATATCCATCATTCGTTTTTGCCCGCTTTTGCAGGTGCCAAACCTTACCATGCCGCCCACGAACGCGGCGTAAAAATTATTGGCGCAACCAGCCATTACGTTACTTCCGACCTGGATGCCGGCCCCATTATTGAGCAGGATGTAACCCGCTGCAGCCATGTGGATACCATCCAAAACCTCATTCGCAAAGGCCGCGATCTGGAAAAAATTGTTCTGTCACAAGCCGTGTACAAACATTTACAGCGAAAAATTCTTGTATATAAAAACAGAACGGTGGTATTTAATTAATCGGTAATTTTGAAAAAAAATTATGAAAAAGGTTTCATTGTTCATCATTTTAATCCTGGGAATTGTTTTCATTACCCAAGCACAGACGAATAAAATTCCCAAACAGGAAATTCCAGCGGATTACGGCTACATCGTAAAAATTGGTCAGCAAATACCCGACATTGAAATGACGCTCACGGACGGAACAAAAATTACTACCGCTGATTTGAAAGGGAAAGTGACAATGCTTCAATTCACCGCAAGCTGGTGCGGGGTTTGCCGACGCGAAATGCCGCACATCGAAAAAGAAATCTGGCAAAAACATAAAAACAACAACGACTTTGCCCTTATCGGAATAGATATGGATGAACCGCTCGAAACGGTAAAAAAATTCGCTAAGGATATGAAAATCACCTACCCGCTGGCACTCGACCCCGGCGGAGAAATCTTTTACACCTTCGCCGCCAAAGGAGCCGGAGTAACCAGGAATGTGATTATTGACCGTTCCGGAAAAATTGTTTACATGACCCGGCTATTCAAGGAAGAGGAGTTCAATGAGATGGTGGAGGTGATTGATTTGTTGTTGGAAAAACTTTGAACTGGGAACTTTAAACTTTGAACTGTTTATGAACATCGTCATCATTAAATACAACGCCGGGAACATTGAGTCAGTTAACAATGCGTTGAACAGGCTGGGTGTTAATGCCGAAATTACAGCCGATCCGAAGAAAATCAGGAATGCCGACAAAGTAGTTTTTCCGGGAGTAGGCGAAGCAAGTACCACAATGGAATATTTGCGCAGGTACAAACTCGACGAACTTATTATTTCTCTCAAACAACCGGTGCTGGGCATTTGCCTGGGGCTTCAGCTCATGTGTTCCCATTCCGAAGAAGGCGACACAAAATGCCTTGGAATATTCAACGAAAAAATAAAACGATTCGTCCCAAAACCGGGAGAAGGGTTCATTACAAAAGTTCCGCACATGGGATGGAATGCCATAACCAACCTGAAAAGCAACCTCTTTTCGCCCGATCTGGAAAATGAGTACGTCTATTTTGTGCACTCTTTTTATGCCGGGTTGGGAGAACATACTGCTGCAACCTGCAATTACATTGAACCGTTCAGTGCCGCGCTTCAAAAAGACAATTTTTACGCCACCCAGTTTCATCCAGAAAAAAGCGGGAAAATCGGAGCAGCTATTTTGCAAAACTTTTTGAAAATTTAAACGTTAAATCAAATCATGGATAGACTAACGATAATAAAAGTTGGCGGAAAAGTGGTGGAAGATTCCGAATCTCTGAACGCCCTGCTGGACCAGTTTATCAAATTCTCCGGCAATAAAATTCTGGTGCACGGTGGAGGCAGCACCGCCACCGAAATTGCTGCAAAACTGGGCATTGAAACTGAAATGGTGGATGGCCGCCGCATAACCGGCAAGTCAATGCTCGATGTGGTAACCATGGTTTACGGAGGTCTGGTCAACAAAAAAATTGTGGCCGGATTACAGGCGCGTGGTTGCAACGCCATCGGCCTTACCGGCGCCGACCTGAACCTCATCAGTGCACGAAAGCGGCCGGTACAGGAAATCGATTACGGTTTTGTGGGCGACATAGTGGATGTAAACAGCAGTGAATTGAGAATGCTTATCGGTGAAAATGTTGTTCCTGTCGTAGCGCCACTTACCCACGACGGAAAAGGACAGCTTTTAAACACCAACGCCGACACCATTGCTGCTGAACTGGCCTCAGAACTGGCCGATTATTTCAGTGTTTATCTTTTTTACTGTTTCGAGAAAAAAGGTGTGCTGCAAAACCCGGAAGATGAAAACACAATTATTCCGGAATTGGATGCAGCACTATTTCAGCAATACCAGCAGGAAGAAATAATCAATACCGGCATGATTCCCAAACTCGACAATGGTTTCAGAGCCAAACGAAACGGAGTGAAAGAAGTGCTCATCACCAATCCTGAAAACATGACCAACGGAAGAGGGACAAGGCTCGTTTAATCAAATTCCATTTCAATCGCCTCTTTTCAATAAAATAATACCTAAAAAATGCCTACATTTGCATGAGTCTCAGATTTGAAATCCTGCGTTTTGTTTACTAATTCCTCTTTCTTTCTTTTTGTTAGTTACCGCATGTTTTTAAATCATATTAAATATTTTACATGCGGCAACTTAAAATCACAAAGCAAATAACGCAACGCGATGACGATGCAATTAACCGTTATTTTAATGAAATCAGCAAATACTCTATGGTATCTGCTGAAGAAGAAGCGGAACTGGCATCGCGCATCAGAGCTGGTGACGACCAGGCACTTGAAAAATTGGTTGTTGCCAACCTGCGCTTTGTTATTTCTGTTGCCAAGCAATATCAAAACCAGGGATTATCCTTTCCCGACCTGATTAACGAAGGAAACCTGGGGCTTGTGAAAGCTGCAAAAAAATTTGATGAAACAAGAGGATTTAAGTTCATCTCGTATGCTGTTTGGTGGATAAGACAATCTATAATGCAGGCCATTTCAGAACAAACAAGGATTGTAAGGCTGCCGCTAAACCGACTTTCTTCTATCAATAAAATCAGAAAAGCCATTCCGGTATTGGAACAGGAATTTGAACGAAAACCCACCAATGATGAAATTGCCGCCCACCTCGATTTATCTTTTGATGAAGTGGAAGTAGCAAACAATATCAACAAACGCCAGGTTTCATTTGATCAACCTTTGTCAAATGAAGGAGACAACGACTTCAACCTTTATGATGTCGTTCAAACCGGAAACATTCCTTCGCCTGATACCAATTTAATGGAAGAATCTTTAATTACAGATGTTAAACGCGCATTAAGTAAACTTTCGCAAAGGGAAGCCGAAATCCTTGTCCGTTCATTCGGCCTGAATAACTCCCCAATCTATTCACTTAACGATATGGCAATCGAATTCGAACTTTCAGCCGAGCGTGTAAGACAAATCAGAAGAACCGGATTGTGTAAACTAAAATCACTGCTAAAAGAAAAATTTGCATGGGCAGAGCAATAAAAGAATAATTATTAATAAATTTGGAGAAAATTACAAAAAATTATACATGGGAAGATCGCAGGAATCATTCAACAAAAAAGAAGTTCGTAATAAAAAAGAAAAAAAACGGAAAGACAAAGAAAAAAAACGACAGGCACGTAAAGACAACACCAGAAGCAATAGTCTCGACGACATGATTGCTTATGTTGACGAACATGGTAACATTACCGACACACCCCCCGATCCCGACCAAAAGGAAGAAATTAATGCGGAAGATATTCAGGTGAGTGTGCCCCGTGGCCCACTCGAAGAAATTGATCCCATTCGCAAAGGGACGGTAACCTATTTCAATTCTTCCAAAGGATTTGGTTTTATTACCGACCAGGAAACCCGGGAAAGTGTTTTTGTGCATGTAAACAACACCCTCGAAGAAATTCGTGAAGGAAACCTGGTAAGTTTCGAAGTGGAAAAAGGACAGAAAGGGCCTGTTGCAGTTAAAGTTCAGGTGGTCAGGTAATCTCATTTTTCATTATCTCAAACTCTAAAAAGTTCATTTACCCAGATGTCTGACAATGTTGATGACGATTGTCAGGATTACACTTATGACAACCATTGAAGTGATTGGGAAGTAGAATTTGCTGTTTTCGTTTTCAATCCGAATATCGCCCGGCAACTTTCCGAGCCAGGAAAAAAGCCAGGGTGCCACGTAAAGAAGCAACCCAATCACAATCAAAATAACACCTGCAATAATAAACCAACGGGCCATCTTGTATCAGTTTTTCAGCGGGTAAAAACCATAAACTATCTGTTTTGTAAACGATCAATCCAGTTCAATATCTTTCCGAAATGCGAACCTTCCCAGTAGATTTTCCCGCATCCGGTGCATTTCCAGAACTCGTGGTAATAATTCAACGTATCGTCAGGCAAAATGGAAGCTAATTTCGATTTTGAAACCTCTTCCAGTTCGCCGTTGCAATTGGAACAGCGGGAAAATGGCCGGAAAGAATTTTGAAGATGAAACCGTTCAATCACTTCAGTTAATTGCTTTTTAGGATTGTCATTTCGAATAAAATATCCGTGTGTTACCACATTTTGTTTTAAAATGCCCATATCACGAGTCAGAATAATCCGCTTTTCTTTCAATGATATTTTGATTATTTCGTCATCTTCAAAATCATTACGAAACAATGTATCGAATCCCAATAACCTTAATTTTTGAGCCAGTTTGCCCAGGTTCACATCTACCACAAAACGGTTTTTTCGCAAAGGCTCTGGTCTGAGTTTTATTAAAGGAGAAATATCCAGCGATTCAAACTGCGGGTAAACTGAAATATTCTCCCCACCCTGAATTTGGTAATCGAAACCAACCGATTCGCCATTCACCAAAATCAAATCCACTTCACCATGCGGAACACCAATAGCCTGAATGGTATTTTTTATGCCCGGCCTGCCTTTGAATTCATACACAAAAGTTTTTTTTCGCCAGGTTTCAGGCAAATGGTCGTTCAGTTCTTCATAAAAACGAAAATTCGCTTTCCGAATAACAGGCGAATGATTTATGCCGGTATGTTCGTCCCTTCCGAACTTCATATTTTTTCAACATTAAGAAAACGAAAGATACTAATTCCTCCAATGTTTTTCAATTAAAATTCTGAATTCCAATGTTTGTTGATTTCAGAAAGAATTATTTGGATTAAAATCAGATTACTATCTTTGTATAAAATGGAATGAATTATGGAACAGCTTCAATTGTTTACAAAAATTAATTATTTACCTGCTGATTTAAAATCAGAAGTGAATGACTTTATTGATTTTCTTT
>NZ_JAWLCI010000068.1:0-25727 GCF_041687215.1 Mariniphaga sp. | reverse complement strand
GTTTCATATTTAATTGTTTTTTTTCGATGATTACAAATGTATTAAACATTCTTGATTCATCTTTTTAACCTGAACCAAAATTAAATTCCTTTAAAAAAAGACAAAAAGGTATTTGATTTTTGAAATATTCGTTTACATTTGCACCGATGAAATGTGATAAAAGTCACACGAATAATTTGAAAATGACAAAAAATTCTTCTGACATAAAAATGAACCTGATGACATGTATGATGTGTATGTGTTGCAAAGTTAAATTTATGCAGAAGGTATGATGTTTAAACAGCGATAGTTTTAAATAAGGCCGAAGGCCCTTCTGCGAGAGTGGAGGGGCCTTTTTGGTTTAAAGGAGATGAAAAAGAATTTTTTACCCATAGCCATTAATATTTCAGGCGAAAAAATCCTTATTGTGGGAGGCGACCAAAGCGCTTTGAAAAAACTGCAGATTTTGCAACGGTTTGGAGCAGATGTGGAAATTTTGGCCAAAAAAGTTTGTTCTGAAATTAAACAAAGCGGGGTGACCTTTTTCGAAGAAGCCTACCATAAAAAATTTCTGAATGGCTACCTGTTGGTTTATTCGTGTACCAACAACGAAGCGCTCGACCGTCAAATTGAAGCCGACTGCCGCGAGGCGGGTGTGCTGGTTAACATTCACGACAAACCCGCGCTATGCCAGTTCATTTCGCCGGCCATTTACCGCAACGGAAACATTTCGGTTGCCGTGAGTTCCAATGGCGAAGATGTGTATGAATCCATCAGGCTTCGGAATAAAATAAGAGAATTTTTAACAGAAAAATATCATAACAATTAGAATGAGTAACAAATCGAATCCATTAACAGAAAAGCAGAAAATAGCTTTAAATGAATTGGTTAAAGAGGTAACAGCCGAACAAATTACCTGGCTGAATGGGTTTTTGGAAGGCCGTTTGGCTGGAATGAACGGAGGAACAATTCACGCAGAATCGGCTGCTGCTGAGGCGGCTGTTAGTAAAACGGTTGCTAACCTTACCATTTTGTACGGTACCGAAACCGGCAATGCCCGCGAACTGGCCAATAAACTAAAGGAAAAGGCCTTGTTTAAAAATGTTGCGGTGAACCTGCTGAATATGTACGATTACGACCCCAGGAAACTAAAGGATGAAGAAAATGTGGCCATTATAGTTAGTACACACGGCGAGGGCGAACCGCCTGATATGGCTGAAGATTTTCACAAGTTTGTAACCGGAAAACGGCTTCCGAAGCTCGAAAATTTGCGCTTTTCGGTACTCGCACTGGGTGATAAATCGTACCGAAATTTCTGCCAGACTGGTGACGACATTTACAATGCCATTAAAAAAAGCGGTGCATTTTCTGTAACTCCGCTGGTAAAATGCGATTTAAACTATGAAGTTCCCGCCGAGGTCTGGATGAACAATCTTTTGCTTAATCTGACTCCACCTCAAACAGCGCCCGCATTTGAAACGGAAACCAATGCACCGGCAGTCGATCGGATGGCTGAAACCCTGGTTGAGGAATTTTCAAAAAAGAACCCTTTCCATGCTACAGTACTCGATAAAGTCAGGATTACAGGGCGCGATTCGGATAAGGAGGTTTATCACCTGGAACTTTCTCTGGAAGGTTCAGGATTAACTTACGAGCCGGGAGATTCCGTTGGAATTTTTACGAAAAACCCGCCCGAACTGGTTGAACAGATTATTCAGAAAGCAGGCTTCGACCCAAAGAAAAAGGTAGTGTTTAGCGAAGAAGATGAAGTTTCTGTTCTCCATGCGTTCACCTACCGTTTCGAGGTTACCGTGGTAACTTTTGATATGTTGCAGAAGTATTATGATCAAACAAAAAACCAGGAGCTTAAAAAGCTGCTGGAAAACGATAAAAAGCTGGATGAATACCTGTATGGAAGCGATTTGCTCGACCTGCTGGAGGACTTTCCTTTTGACTGGAACGTAAACAAACTGCTGGATATTCTGAGGCCCCTTCCTCCGCGGTTGTATTCCATTTCTTCAAGCATGGAACGGGTGGGCGAGGAGGTTCATATTACCGTTTCGGTAGTGAATTTCGAAAAGAAAAACCGGAAACGCACCGGGGCATGTTCTTCCAATCTGGCTGGTGAAATTGATATTGAAGATGAAATTCCGGTTTACATTGAAAAGAACCCCGGGTTCAGGTTGCCGGCTAACGGCGCCAAAATGATTATGGTGGGAGCGGGGACAGGAATTGCGCCTTACCGGGCATTTATGCAACACCGCGAAAGTCTGGGGATAACCGGAAACACATGGCTTTTCTTTGGCGACCGCAGGTTTGGTTCCGACTTTTTGTACCAGGCCGAATGGCTGAAAATGAGGGAAAAGAAGTTTCTGGAAAGAATGGAAGTTGCTTTTTCGCGCGACCAGCCAGAGAAAATTTATGTTCAGCATAAACTGAATGAAAATCAAAAGGAAATATTTGAATGGATTGAAAACGGCGCTGTTATTTACCTGTGTGGCGACCGGCGAAACCTGGCAAAGGATGTGAACAAAACCCTGCTGGATATTATTCGCACCCAGGGCGGAATAAGTGAAGAACAGGCTGAAAAATACCTGAAAAACCTGAAACGCGAAAAACGGTACCAGGTGGATGTGTATTAAATCAAAATTAGAATAAAATGAGCGAAACAATTGACTGGCAAACACTTTCGGAAGTAGAAAAAATAAAACACGACAGCAACTTTTTGCACGGAACGTTAACGGAAAGCCTGGCTGACCCGGTTACCGGCGCTATTGCTTCGAATGATACACAAATTTCAAAATTTCACGGAATTTACCAGCAAACCGATCGCGATTTGGACAAGGAACGGAAGGAACAGAAGCTGGAACCGGCGTATTCGTTTTTAATCAGGGTGCGCATGCCCGGCGGAATGGTTACACCTGAACAATGGCTGAATATGGATTCCCTGGCTGATAAATACGCCAACGGATCGCTGAAGCTGACTACCCGCCAGACTTTTCAGTTGCATGGGGTGCTGAAGAAAAACCTGAAAACGACCATTCAGAAAATCAACGAAAGTTTGCTCGATACCATTTCAGCATGTGGCGATGTGAATCGGAATGTAATGTGCCATGCCAATCCGGCCGAATCGCCGTTTCACCCGGAGGTGATTGACCTGGCAAAAAAGATTGGTCGCCACTTGTTGCCCGAAACAAAAGCGTACCACGAAATCTGGCTCGATAAAAAGCTGGTGGCTGGCGGCGAAACGGTGGAACCATTTTTCGGCAACCGCTACCTGCCACGCAAGTTCAAAATCGGTATCATTATTCCACCCAACAACGATTGTGATGTTTTCTCCCAGGATTTGGGATTTATCGCCATCATTGAAAAAGGGAAAATTGTTGGCTACAACGTGGTGGTTGGCGGCGGTCTGGGTTCCACGTTTGGCATTCCCGAAACGTACCCCCGTGCCGGAGATGTTATCGGTTTCTGCAAACCGGAACAGGTGATTGACGTAGCCGAAAAAGTGGTGGCCGTTCAGCGCGACAATGGCAACCGCAAAGACCGCAAAGTGGCCCGGCTGAAATACACCATCGATCACCGCGGGCTTGACTGGTTTCAATCTGAATTGGAGAAATACCTCGGTTATTCACTTGAAAAGGCACGGCCATTCAAAATTACCCACACCGGTGACAATTACGGCTGGCAAAAAGGAACCGACGGCAAATGGCACCTCACCTATTTTGTGGAAGGTGGCCGCGTAAAAAATTCAGGTGATAAAAAGATGAAAGATGCCTTGCGGGAAGTGGCAACAATTACTGACGGAAATTTCATTTTAACCGGAAACCAGAATGTTATTTTTGCCGGAGTTTCAGAAAAAGTGAAACCAAAAATAAATGCCATTCTGAAAAAGTACAGGGTTTCACCCGAATTGCTTTCCGGGTTACGGAAAAATTCAATCGCCTGCGTGGCGCTGCCTACTTGCCCGCTGGCCTTTGCCGAAGCCGAAAGGTATTTACCAACGCTGGTTACCAAAATAGAAGCAATTCTTGAAAAAAACAGCCTGTTTAAGGAAGATATCGTTATTCGGATGACGGGTTGTCCCAACGGATGCGGAAGGCCTTACCTGGCCGAAATTGGTTTGATAGGCAAATCAGCCGGACATTACAACCTTTACCTGGGCGGCAGTTTCGAAGGCGACAGGCTAAATAATATTTACCGCGAAAACATTTCCGAAGCCGAAATCATTAAAGTACTGGAGACGCTAATTGAGGATTTTGCCGGAACACGAAATAATGGCGAACGGTTTGGCGATTTTGTGATTCGAAAAAAATATGTGAAAGAAATAAAGGAAGGCAAAGAATTTCGCCACTGATAATTCATCATCAAAAAAAGAAAGTATGCGAACAACAATATCCATATTGGGCTGCGGCTGGCTGGGGACTGCACTGGGGAAAAACCTGCTGCAAAAAGGCTACATCGTGAAAGGCTCAACCAGCACAAATGACCGTCTCAACGAACTGGAATTTACCGGAATTCAACCGTTTTACATCCGGATTGAACCCGAATCGATAGATATCGACTATTTCAGCTTTTTTAATACCAATGTGCTGGTGATTGCCATTCCGCCCAAACGGGTGGAAAACATTACCGAAATTTTTCCGGGGCAGATAAAAATAATCATTGAACTCATCCGGGAAATGAAAATCCCGAAAGTGCTTTTTGTTTCCTCCACTTCTGTTTATGAACCGGCCAATAAAGAAGTGCGCGAGGGTGATGAAGGCGAGCCGGAAAAACCAAGTGGTGGCGCAATATTGAATGCTGAAAAATTACTTTTTGCTGAAAAAGATTTTCAAACCACAGTTGTTCGGTTTGGCGGACTGATTGGCGCCAACCGTAATCCGGGACGGTTTCTGGCAGGAAAGAAAAATATTCCGGCCAACACACCGGTAAACCTCATTCACCGCGATGACTGTGTTGACATCCTTTCCCAAATTATTGAAAAAGAAATTTGGGGCGAAGTTTTTAATGCCTGCAGTCCGGTCCATCCCACCAAAAAAGAGTTTTACACCAAAGCTGCTGAAGTGAGCGATTTGCCGGCGCCTGAATTCACAGATGTTCAGGAAAACTATAAAATTATAAACAGCGAAAAACTGGTTCAGCGATTGGGTTATTCGTTTAAATACCCCAGTCCGATGGTTTACCTTAAAGAGTTGCAGGAATGGGATTACCGCATTTAATATCGATAGTGGGCGCCGGCCCGGGCGACCCGGAATTGCTGACCGTAAAAGCGCTCAGGCGACTACAGGATGCCGACGTGATTCTGTACGATGCCCTGATTGGCGACGAAATGCTGAAGCTGGCCAAACCCGGCACGGTAAAAGTGTATGTGGGAAAACTGAACAACGATGGTCAAAACCAGGTGGAACGGCAGGACGGCATTCATCAGCTTTTTCTGCACTGGGCAGCTAAAGACAAAAAAGTGGTGCGTCTGAAAACCGGTGACCCCATGATTTTAGGCCGTGGCGCAGAGGAAATCCGGTTTTGCAAAACAAACAACCTGAACTATGAAGTGATTCCCGGAGTAACTGCGGCTGTTGCAGGCTCCTCATTGTTTTCCGTTCCGCTAACCGAGCGCGGTAAAAACAACATGCTGCTGTTTTACACCTGCCGGAAAGATAACGACTGTTTCCCGCAGTTGGAGCCACTGGTATCCGTTTTACAAACCGGTTCGCCCGTGGTTTTATACATGGGTTTGCACCATCTTTCTGAACTGTCGGGGAAACTCCTCGAAAACGGAATTTCAGGAAAAATTCCGGTTCAAATTCTGTGTAAAATTTCGCAGCCCGGGCAAAGCAGCTATTCAACTGTTCTTGAAAATGTGGATAAGTTTCTGGCAGAAAAAAGACCGTGCACACCTTCGTTGGTGATTGTGGGGGAGAACGCGGTGAGGATATGAAATCTTTAAAGACCAAATAACAAATTCACAAAAAACAAATAATTCCCAAAACACAATTAATTAAAATCCAATAACTTATTTGTTCCTGGCGGTATTGGAATTTGGAGTTTATTTGTTATTTGATGATTGCCATTTGAAAATTTTGTTGAAAAACCCTTGGGCTAAATTAATATCATGGAAATTCTATTTTCCTTTCCCATCATCTGACTTTTGCTATTTTTGCATTTCATGTGAAAAAACCAGAGAAATGAGAAGAATAAAGCTTTCCGTCCTTTTTATAATTTTTATAGTTGGTTCGCTTTCGGCTAAAGAGGGCATGTGGATTCCGCTGTTACTGGAAAAATACAACCTGGCCGAAATGCAGGAGATGGGATTTGAACTGTCTGCACGGGATATTTACGACATTAACAACGCCAGCATGAAAGATGCGGTAGTTGTTTTTGGCAGTGGCTGCACCGGCGAAATGATTTCGTCTGAGGGATTGCTCATTACCAATCATCATTGCGGGTACAGGCAAATTCAGTCGCACAGTTCGCTTGAAAATGATTATCTGACCAATGGTTTCTGGGCCATGAACAGGGAAGAGGAGTTGCCTAATCCAGGTCTTTCAGTGCGTTTTCTGGAATTTATGGAGGATGTGACCGACGAAATTTTGGGTGGAACTGAGGTTCTGGAAACGGAAGAACGGGAGAAAAAAATCAGGGAAAATACTTCAAGACTAGAACGCAGGGCTTCGGAAAAAGGAAAATACATGACGCAGGTGAAGCCGCTTTTTTATGGCAATCAATACTATTTGTACGTTTACAAAGTTTACCGTGATGTGCGGTTGGTGGGTGCGCCACCCTCGGCAATAGGCAAGTTTGGCGGCGATACCGACAACTGGATGTGGCCCCGCCATACCGGCGATTTTTCGCTGTTCAGGGTTTATGCCGGTAAAGACAACGAACCGGCAGATTATTCACCCGACAATGTGCCTTTTCAGCCTAAGAAGTTTTTTCCCATTTCGTTGGATGGTGTTCAGGAAGACGATTTTACCATGGTTTTCGGAAATCCGGGAAGCACCATGCAATACATTCCTTCGCATGAGGTGGATATTATTCAAAACCAGCGCGACCCCGACCGGATTGCCATTCGCGATAAAAAGCTTGAAATTATTAAGGAGGCCATGGAGTCGGACCCGAAAGTACGCATTCAGTATTCGGCTAAACATGCCTCCATCAGCAATGCCTGGAAAAAATGGCAGGGCGAAATTTTAGGCCTTGAGCGGCTGGATGCCGTAAATAAAAAACTGGTCTTTGAAGAAGAATTTAAATCATGGGCCGAAACCAACGGAACCTGGGAAAGTGAATACCAACAAGTGTTTGAAAACTTCGATGCGTTATATTTTTTGTATAAAGATTTCATTAAAGCCTCCGACTATTATTCTGAAATCGTGTTACGCGGGGTGGAAATTTTTCAGGTGGCATCGCGGGTGAACGACATCATCAAAAATATTGAAAATAAACAGGATAAACGGATTGAAGGACAGTTGAAAAGCACTTCGGAGTATTTGTCGAACTTTTTTAAAGATTACCACCAGCCGGTGGATGAACAGCTTTTTGAGACGCTGCTGTCATTACTTTCCAGCGATTTAAAATCTGAATTCCTTCCCGGATATTTAAACGAAGTTCTGGCAAAAAACAGCGGAGATAAACTGGTGCGAAAAGTTTATCAAAAGTCGCTGCTTGCAGATGAACAAAAGCTAAAAGCATTACTTGAGGAGGGAGATGAAAAGCAATTATTGAAACTTAGGAAAGACCCGCTGGTAGAATTGTACAACCGGTTGAATTTTCATTACGAAACAAATATTAAACCCGTAGTTGATGAGCTTAATAACCGGATAAATCAGAATATGAAAATTTACATGGCCGGAATTATGCAGATGAAAGAGGACCAGCCGCTTTACCCGGATGCGAATCTGACCCTGCGTGTGGCTTACGGAAAAGTGGAAGGCTACGAACCCCGCGACGGTGTAAAATACAAGCATTACACCACCCTGGATGGAATCATGGAAAAAGACAATCCGGAGATTTACGATTACAATGTGCCGGAGCGGTTAAAAGAACTTTTCCGTTCAAAAGATTTTGGACAGTATGCCGATAGCGAAGGATACCTTCCGGTGTGTTTTACGGCATCAAACCATACAACGGGTGGAAATTCAGGGAGTCCGGTGGTGAATGCGAAGGGGGAATTAATCGGCGTAAATTTCGACCGCTGTTGGGAAGGAACCATGAGCGACATCATGTATGACCCGGAGCAGTCGCGCAATATTGCCATCGACATCCGCTACGCCTTGTTCATAATTGACAAGTTTGCCGGCGCAGGTTATTTACTGGAAGAAATGGAACTGGTTGGCGAAAAAGTGGAAGTGGCACTGGAATAATCTCCATTCATTTTTTTGAATGCTTTACGTTTTTAGTCAGAAATTTCCTCATTCACGCATTCAAAAATTAGTATTCCCGCAATCCCTTTTCAATATATTCCATCTGCCAGATTTGGAACAGCAGCTCATCCTCCGGAATTTCTGCCGGTTCATTCTGAATCAGATTTTCAACGTAAATTTTTGACTGGAAATCCAACAACTGATTTTTCATAGCGGTTTCTGTTTTTACAAAGCAGGTTTTATGCGGAAGTTGCAGCTCTGTAAAATTGTTTCCGGACGGTTTGTCTTCGGAAATGGTCAATGCTTTAAAGCCGATTGAATTTTCAGAAAACTCACGGATAAATCCTTTTTCGGTAATGGCTGAGCCGGTTGTGGAAAGTGTTTTGGCCAACATCCGGCGAAAACCTGCCGGCTGAAACCGGTTTTTAAAGAAAAATGAGCAGTAGTTTATGCCAATTTTCAAATTATTTTCGTGGGCAAATTGCATGATTTCCAAAGCTGCAAGCTCCGATTCAAGAACAACCGGTTGTTCTGCCGGAATTATCGTGTAGTTTCGTTTTAGCAGGTTTGGCGCATTGTGTTTTGTTAACCGGAGTTGGTGCAAATTCAGGTTGGTCACACCGGCTTCCATCATTTTTGGAAGCAGTTGTTTCAGCAATTCTTTTTTTTCGGGAACAGCCGGAATTTCAATGGTCACATTCGGAATAATCCCATTTGCCAGTTTAACTTTATCAAGCTTGTAGCCGGTGGCGCCAATGTCGAACCTTACTTCGTTGAGACCAGCCTCAGCCAGTTTTCTGAACTTATTTTCATCAGCCAGAATACCATTGGTGTACATCCAGATATATAAATCCGGCGAACACATTTTTCGAATGGTTTTCAGGTAGTGGAGTGTCCGGTCGAAAAAAAGCAAAGGTTCGCCGCCACTGAAACTCACGCCTTTAAAACCGAAAAAGTTGATATAGTCAGCGTAACTTTCTGCTGTTTCAAATGTGAGGCTTTGTGTTGCCGGCACTTCGTCTTTAAGCTGGGCTGAGGGGCAATAAAAACAATTGGCGTTGCATTTGTTTGTGATAAACAGGCAACTCCAAAGTCCTTGTCCGCATAGTTTGCACCCTTCAGAAATTTGACGGTGAATGGGTTTCGTCTCTTTAAACAACAGGTTTTCTGCCAATGCTGATATTAGCTTGTCCCTTATTTCCTGAGCCTGCAAAGCGTGGTAAGGGTTCAGCCATTTGATGTTAGGATATTCGGCAAAATTGCTTTTGTTTTTGTTAACGAGATTGTTTAAATAAACGGAGTATGGATTCATATTCAAACCGTTACAAACTGTGCAATGTTCCGGTTGATTTCAATCCGGTTAACCAGCGAGCGCATTATTTTGCTGTACAATTCATCTTTCAGAATTTTGTCTTCAATGCCTCCATCAATATTCGGATTGTCGTTTATTTCAATTACATAAACCTCGTTGTTCAGCATTTTCAGGTCAACACCGTAAAGGCCGTCGCCAATGAGCGAGGCAGCTTTTACCGCTGTTTTAATAACCGCTGGCGGAACATCGCTGAGCGGAACAGTTTCCACATTTCCCCAGTTGTTTTTGTTTTCGCTTTTCCAGTCGTAAATCTGCCAGTGGTCTTTGGCCATGTAATATTTGCAGGCATAAAGCGGCGCCTGGTCGAGCACACCAATGCGCCAGTCGTAGTCCGAAGGCATAAACTCCTGCACAATTACCAGGTCCGAAATTTTAAATAACTTTTTCAGAGAGGCATCCAGTTCTTCCGGGGTAGTCACCTTTTCAACACCCAGAGAAAAAGCGCTGTCGGGTTGTTTCAGCACCAACGGAAAAGTAAGATGTGCTGTTTGCAATTTGCGGTAAGCTGATTTTGATAGCACCACGGTTCCCGGCGTTTTTATTTTATTCTGCTTTAATCGTTCGTCCTGGAAAATTTTATTGGAGCAGCGCAAAATTGACCACGGATCGTCAATTACAACCAGGCCTTCAGCATAAGCTGCACGTGAAAAATGATACGTGTGATTGTTTACACTGGTGGTTTCGCGGATGAAAAGGGCATCATATTCCGATAGCTGACTGAAATCTTCCTTTGTAATAAATTCCGTGTAAAATCCTTCTTTTTCTGCTGCTTTTTTGAAATTCTGCAAAGCCTCAGAACATGAAGGAGGATTTTTTTCCTCGGGATTTACCAGAATGGCCAGGTCGTATTTGTAGTTTTTAAAGCGGGGTCGTGTAAACCTTTTTTTAGAGAAATAATCGCTGGCAAATTCCTGCACTTTTTCCAGATGTTCAGGATTTACTTTTTTCAGACTGTGCGGAGTTACTTTTTGGATGAGCCATTTTTCTGTTTTTACAAAATCGATTTGCAAAAGTGGCGCTTCAAACAAGTGGTAAAGTTTTTGTGCCAACTGCCTGAATTTCGGGTTTACCGACTTCCCAAAATAAACATAAATGCTCACCTTGTTTCCTTCAACCTGTTTCAGGGTTTTCTGAATGTCATCGTCAATATATTCCGAAAGCGACCGCACCAGTGACTGACTGCTAAAATCGCGCAGGGTAGTTACGTTGGGAATCACGCGATGGTCGCGGGCAGAAGCCAGCAACGAAACGTAATAACCCATTTTCTGATATTGGTAAGAGTTGCTCAGGTTAAAAATACGTACGTTTTTCAGCGACTGAAACTCCGGTCCAGTGATGTATTTTCTCGATGAAACTACTTCCACACCCTCAATTTGCAAATTCCAGTGTTTGGGATTTCTCACAATAATGATGTTTGAAATGCTTTGTTTGTCACTGTTTTCGTCAAGCTGAAGAACCATACGCAGACCGTGCTCACCTTTTAAATAATAGTCTGGTAATTCTTCGGTTATTTTAAACCCTGCGTTTTTGTAAAACTGAATCAGAGGTTGCTCCGATTTTATTGCTTCGAGTGAGATACGGCCGATTTTTCGTGATCGGGCGAGGTTAAGGGCATGTTCAAGCAATTGTTTACCAATTCCCTGCCCCTGATATACCGGCAGTACGGCAATAGAAAAAATGCGGAGTGTTTTGGCATAAATATAAAATGTGGCCGAGCCAACCGGTTTTTTCTCTTTTCCGTTTTGGATTTCTGCTATGATTACTTTTTGCAGGGGGCTTGTTATACTGTACCGGATTGCCCGGCGTGTACTCTGTTGAAATTTTGGGAAGCAACTTTTTTCTAGTTCTTCAAGAAAGCCTAAATCGTTTGTTTCTGATTCTCTGATAATTGTCTTCATTATTTGTGTTAAGAAAAACAGTTCAAATGTAATTTATTTTTGATTTGAAAATTCAATTTACAAAAAAAATGGCAAATCCGAATTTTTAATATTCAGGATTGCCATTTCTTAATTGAGAAAAGCTGGAAACGGCTTATTCACCGCCGCTTCCAATATTTTTGCTTCGTTCAATCGACTGCAGTGCTAGATAATTGTCGCCAAATTTTTTCAGGTTGGCAATTTCATCGTCGTACTGGTCGAAATGACGCTCTTCATCGTCAACCAACGATTCAAAAAGTTTTTTCGAAGCCGAATCGTTATTTTGTGAACATTCGTTTGCCCATTTATTGTAATCGTTGGCGCTCGATTCTTCCATTTTGGTCGCCAAATCGAGCATTTCACGCACATCGTGAATTTTTTCCACATTTTCTTTCGATGCTTTCATTTCCACATCGCCACCCAGGAAAAGAATACGTTCTGCAAGCCGTTCAATATGCATCATTTCTTCAATGGCTGTTTTCCTGAACAGATTGGCCAACAGGTCGTACCCCTGGTCGTCGCAATGAAAATGGAAATACATGTATTGATGAACTGCAGTAAGTTCGTCGGCTACTGCCGCGTTTAATAATTCAATGCTTTTTTCTTTCATATTGTTGAATTTTAGTTTGTTGGTGAAAATAACAAAAATATCACCGTTGAAAAAATAGAAGGTTATTTTATTTCAAATTTAAATTAACTTAATTTCTGCTCATGTAGCCTGAATACAAATTCCCTTTGTTCTTTTCTTGTTTTATGCTGTTCCAAACGTTTTTTGTCTTCTTCTGTGAATGATTTTTCATCTGCCGGAAAACCAACGGCAATCATAGTCACCGGTTCAAAATTTTCTTTATCAAGCTGTAAAAGTTTCATCGCTTTTTCCTTGTCGAATCCACCCATCTGGTGCGCCTGTAAACCCATTTCCGCTGCCTGAATGGCCAGGGAGATGTTGGCGGCGCCCAAATCATGCAATGCTTTTCCATTGGGTAGATTTTTGTAATCGAAGTTTTTTTTCATTACCGAAACCAGAAGCACCTGAGCGCTTTTAGCCCACACTTTATTTCCTTCTGTTAAACATTCAAATAAACGATTAAAGGCACTTTCATCCTGCTTTTTTGCAACGTAATAGTGCCAGGGTTGTTCGTTTCTTGATGATGGCGCCCTTCGTGCAGCTTCAAAAAGTAATTCCAGCATTTTATCAGGCACAGGTTTATCTTTAAACTTCCGCGGGCTCCAACGGTTTTTTATGGCTTCGTTTAGTTTTATTTTTTCTGAATTATTTGTCATTTTTCAATTTTTTTAAATATTCCTCACAGCTTAAAACCTCAATCTCACTGAAATAAAAATCTTCTTTGTTTTCTGTAACGATGAAATTACATTTATGGTAAAGTGCTGCATAATATTCCAACCCATCTTCGAAATCATGCACTTGCGGATTGGAAATGGCCTGAGTTGTAATTTTTTCGTCAATTGTTGTAATTTGCATATTCCGGCAAAGCTGTTCAATTTTCTTTTTAGCCAGTTTTTCGCCACTCTTTTTGCCGGAAAAGTAAAAAGCTATGGCAAGGCATAATGGCGAAGTAAACAATGTGATATTATTTTTACCCTGCAAACTCAATAAGCGTGAAGCCCAGGTGAATAGCGGGTATTCCTTATTCAACACAGCAATAATGACGTTGGCATCAATAAAAACCTTCATTTCTGCTGACTGAAGAATTCGTTTTTGGTGCTTTTTCGGGTGCGTTTTTTATACACCGCTTCTCCTTCTGCAACCTGGTTAACCCAATCGGCAACCGGAAAATCTTCAAGGGTTTTGTAATTGCCAGATGTAATTTGCCGGTAAAGAAATTCGGTCAACCTTGAGAGGCTGATGTTGTTTTCAGCAGCAAATGCTTTGGCGCTTTCAATCACGCCTTTGTCAAAATGAAGTGTAAGTTTTGTTTCCATCTGCTTTTGTTTATACGTCAAAAATATTAATTCTTCACGTAAAAACAAAACCAGTTGGTTTTTAATTTTTAACCCAGCTCAAGATTTTCTCGTCGTTGGGTTTTACTTTGGGTTCCACCATGTCAACCAGGTGGCCGTTTTCATCAATCAGGTATTTTTGAAAATTCCAGCCAACTTCTGAATCCATCACACCGTTTTCCGATTTGGAAGTGAGCCATTTGTAAAGCGGGTGCATGTCGCTGCCTTTCACTGATATTTTCGACATCATGGGAAAAGTTACGCCATAATTTTTCTGGCAGAATGTTGCAATTTCTTCATTGGATCCGGGTTCCTGTTTCATAAAATTGTTGGCCGGAAAACCAATGATAACAAAATCGTCGCCGCCGTACATTTCATAAACTTTCTGCAACTGCTCGTATTGTGGAGTTAATCCACATTTCGAAGCGGTATTTACCACCAACACTTTTTTCCCTTTCAGGCCCGAAAGTTCAAATTTGTTTCCTTCAATGTCTTCCACGGTAAAATCATGAAATGTTTTTTGTGCCGAAACAATTCCTGATAAAATTATCATGCTGAAAATTAAAATTAATTTGTTCATCTCTTTCGTTATTTTTTTATACAAAAAGAACAATCAGTTAAGCAAAATGTTTTGGCTCGAATTGTATTCAACGATTTATTTTCCATGCCGAAATAACTTGTTTCAGCTTTTCCCTGAAATCTGAATCGGTTTCATAAAAAATCTGGTTTCCAACCTTTTCAATATCTTCCTCTTTGGTATTATTATAGCGGATTGGCGGAACATTCTCGCCGCAAAACAGGAAATTATTTTTTACAAGATTGGTTGTTGCCTTGTGAAAACGCAACGGCGATTTGGAAATGCTGTAAATGAGATTGTTCTCCACAACCACATCAGTTGTTCCTTCATCCAGAAACATGCCGTTACTTTCGGCCCGGCCCACATTCAGGCTGACATCGTGGATGTGATTGTTCAGAATTTTGCTTTCGGGTTGCAATCCCAGCATGTAAATGCCACCACCGTCACTTAATGTTCTCATAATATGGTGAATGTGGTTTCCGTCTATAACATTTTCCCGGCAGGGAGTTGGAACTGGGCTCCACATCCAGCCAATGGAAATTCCGGTGTAGGGCAGATTAAAAATAGTATTGTTTCGGATTGTAGTTTCGGCTGTTAATCCGCACCAAATGCCCACTGCGCCGTAAAACTGTTTGCCACATTCCGTAACCGTGCAATGCTCAATTGTGTTTCCCAACGCAACCTGCTCCGGCGCTGATTGCCACCATTTTTCACTGTTAACCTCACGGTCCCGGCCTTCGCCAAACATCATTCCGTTTCCTGAAATATCGGAAAAATGTGAATTTGAAACACTGCAATTCGAACTGCCTGTCCCCAGCCAGATTCCTGTTCCTCCCAGGTTTTCGAATTTGCAATTTGAAAACGAACAGTTTTGAATCCATTCTCCCTTTATGGCGGCCGGAACAACCGCCCATCCGCCGTATTCGGGCCGCGGGTCGAAATGGCAGGCCTGAACACCGCAGTAGCCGGTTTCAGGGATTTGCCACGCTGAGTGCCGGAAAGTTAGACCTTCAAAATGAATGTTTTTCAGGAGTTGATTTTCTGTTCCTGTAAGTAAAACCAAACCTTCGGAAACCGGAATGTTAATTTTCATTTCATTTGGATTTTCGTTTTCAGGCAATTTTAGGTAAATGGTTTTTTTTTCGGAATTATAAAACCACTCATATTCTGCATCCAGAAACTCCATGGCATTTTCCAAAAAGTACCGCGGGTCGGGCTCCCAGTGGTCGAGGTTAAAAAATGCCGGACTTTTGGCGCCGATGGAATCCACTGCAGTAAGTTTGTTTTCCCCGCGGTCGATCTCTTTTACCGGAATTCGGGAGATGGACCAGTCGTGAAGCAGCACCAGTTCAACGGTTTTTTCATTTTCAGGAATGGGAAAATCGCCTGGTTCGAAAAAGAAGTGTGTGCGTCGGTCGGCACCAACTTTACTCACGCGAAGATATTCCTCGTTTGGAAATCGGGCGCGAACAGCCCGCCGATTTTCTACAAACAGTTCACGGGGAGGTTTTTCATTTTTATAGGATTGCGGTAATTCTGCCTTCCACAATCCATCTGAATTTTTTTGCCATTTGGTAATTTCAATACCTCCGGAAATGATCGGAGTTTTACCGCTTACAGCTTTGAAAAAGAGGTTTCCTGTCAGGTTCTCAAAATTCTCAGCATTGAAATTAACAGGCCTTGAAATGTTGTATTTTCCATCATCAAGCCAGATGGTGCAATCTTCATTCGGAGTTTGCCGGAAACTGGTTTCTGCTGCTTGTTTGGCTCGTTCAAGGGAGACAAACGGTTTTTCACGTGTTCCCGGATTGGAATCGTTTCCTTTCGGAGAAACAAAAAAGTCGGCAGAATAACTTGTAAATGCCTGTAAAATAATTGCAAGGAAGAGAATAACTGGTTTTGAAATGAATGCCTTCATCTGGTTATGTTTTGATTCAGGCTTTTAAAATTAGAAGAAATTGCGGAATTTAATCAAATTTTCACCGGAAGTTTTTTGACTAGTTCAATTTTTTCGGGCGTAACTTTTGCCTGCATGGCGATCACTTCCACACCATTTAAAACGGCTTCTTTCAGGGCTTTGGCATAATCAGGATCGATTTCCATAGCAGGAGCAAAAATTTCCACATCCGAGCGCTGCACAATGTAAAGCATTACTGCCCGTAATCCTTGTTTTTTCACTTCCATCAAAGTTTTCAGGTGTTTTTGCCCGCGGGTTGTAACAGCATCGGGAAATAATGCAAATTTTCCTTCTTTAAGTGTAACATTTTTTACCTCCACAAAACATTTTTTCGACTCGTTTTCTGCGAATACATCAAATCGGGAATCGCCAAATTTTACTTCGCGCTTAACCGCAGTATAATTTTCCAATCCGGGAATTTCTCCTCTCGAAATGGCTTCAAACGCCAGTTTGTTTGGATTTCCTGTGTTAATGCCCACCCAGTCGCCGTTAATTTTTATCATTTCCCAGGTGAACCTGGTTTTGCGTTTCGGATCGGTAACCGGGGTCAGGTAAACTTCGGCTCCGTTTTTCAGGCAGCTTTTCATCGAACCTGAATTGGTGCAATGTGCAGTCACTTCTTCGCCATTGTCTAATTTTACATCTGCCAGAAAACGCTTATACCGTTTGATTAGCGTTCCGTGAATTAATTTTTCCTGAAATTCCATACTCGTATTTATAACGTCAAAATTTATAACATCAAACTTTTGGTCATCCACCACCGAATTTTTACCCCCTCCGTCCCGGGAAACCGGGACTCGTCCCCCTTGGCAGGGGGACAGTGGTGCAAATAAGTTCTGTCACCGGACATTGAAATTACTATGAACTTCGAATTCTTAACTCACAGTTGCGTCCGTGCAAACGGCACCACATCCTGTCCGGCAAATTCTACATTCAGATATTTGTAATAACCCGTAATTGCAATCATGGCGGCGTTGTCCATGGTGTATTCAAATTTGGGAATAATCAGGTTCCAGTGGTATTTTTTCGCGTTTTCCTTCAGTGCATTTCGCAGTCCTGAATTTGCTGAAACACCACCCGCAACCGTAATTTCTTTTATGCCGGTTTCTTTGGCGGCTTTTTTCAGCTTGTTCAGCAGTATGTCGATAATGGTATGCTGCAGCGATGCGCACAAATCGTTCAGATTTTCTTCAATAAAATTTTCGTTTTCTTTCAGGTTATTGCGAAGAAAATAGAGAAAGCTGGTTTTGAGTCCGCTAAAGCTGTAATTAAGCCCGGCAATTCGCGGTTTTGAAAAAGTAAACCGGTGCGGGTCGCCTTGCTGTGACAGCCGGTCAACATGCGGGCCGCCGGGGTAGGGAAGTCCCATCACTTTGGCGCATTTGTCGAAAGCTTCACCTGCAGCGTCGTCAATGGTTTGGCCAATTACTTCCATGTGCAGGTAGTCGTGAACCAATATAATTTGCGAATTTCCCCCAGAAACCAGCAGGCACAAAAACGGGAATTTTGGCGGATTGTATTCGCCCACTTTTTCTTTAATGAAAAGCGCCAGCACATGGCCTTGTAAGTGGTTTACCTCGATGAGCGGAATACCTGCTGCCAGCGAAAATCCTTTGGCAAAGGAGGTTCCCACCAAAAGCGATCCCAATAATCCTGGCCCGCGGGTAAAAGCCACAGCGGAAATTTCGTTTTTGGAAATTCCGGCGCGGACAATGGCCCGGTCAACCACCGGAATGATGTTTTGCTGGTGCGCCCGCGATGCCAGTTCAGGCACCACACCACCGTATTCCTCATGTACTTTTTGCCCGGCCACCACATTCGACAAAATAACTCCGTCGCGAATAATAGCCGCCGAAGTGTCGTCGCACGAAGATTCAATGCCGAGTATAGTAATGCTGGCATTTTTTTTGTCATTTATATATTTTTCATTCATTTTTCGTTACATATTTTTAACCGAACCTGAGAACGTAAACAATCTGTGAAAATTATTAAACGTCACCGGTTGATAAATCAACTGATTTATTGCTGATTTTGTTCCGGGAAAAGGCTAAGTTCGTCACACTTTTTAAAAAGCAAAATTATCAAAAAAGGCTGGAAAATAACACTTATTATTTTAGCGTTCATCGTGGGGATGTTCGGAGGAGCTTACTGGGCTTTGCAAAGCAGTAAGGTGCAAACCTATCTGACGCAACGCCTGGCAACTCATTTGTCGGAAAAAACCGGGGCTAAAATTTCAGTCGGAAAAGTGGATATTGCTTTTTTCAAAAGGGTGATTCTTGAAGATATTCTGGTAGAAGACCAACAGACTGATACTTTGTTGTTTGTGCAGTCAGTTTCTGCACATATTGACTCCCTGAAAATCAGAAAGCAAAAGTTGGTTTTGGATCAACTTACTTTTGAGGGGACAACTTTAAGAACCAGCAGAGATTCGCTTCATCGTTTTAATTTTGGTTTTATTTTTGATTCGCTTAAAAGCAATGAAAAGCAGCCCAATGAGTGGCTTTTTAGCTGCAATAAATTTAATTTTTTAAATGCGTCGGTTGTTTTTCAGGATTTATATCAACCGGAACCGCAGGTTTTGAATATAGATGATTTTCAATTTACTGTTTCCGACTTTTTCTTTCAGAACGATTCTGCCTACATGAAAATTAATCAGTTGGCGTTAAATGATGGGAAAGAGTTTCGGATTAATGATTTCAATACCATTTTTTCAATTGCCGATAGGAAAATACATCTCCAGAACTTTAACCTGAAAACCGGTTTTTCCGAAATTTTGCAAAGTGATTTGTTTGTTGAATTACCTGATTCAAGTGATAATTTTTTAGAGGCTATTCAGTTTGATTTTCAGTTTTCTCATTCCCAAATCAGTTTTTACGATGTTGCATTACTTGTTTCTTCGCTCAGGGGAATGGAACAGGTTGTTGATTGTTCGGGGCAAATAAGCGGTACAATTAATGATTTGCGGGGAAAAGATTTGGAACTGGCAACCGGCAAAAATACGTATGCCCTGATGGATTTTTATGTTAACGAAATAACAAATCAAGAAACCATGTACTTGTTTCTTGATTTGAAACAGTCGCGTACTTCATTCCGGGAACTTAGCCGGATTAAACTTCCAGGAAACGGGAAAATTAAATTCCTGAGTTTTCCGGAGGAACTATATGAGGCCGGACTGGTAACCTACAGGGGAAATTTTACCGGGTTTTTAACCGATTTTGTTGCTTACGGAACCATGACCAGTAAAATGGGCAGAATAACCACTGACCTTTCCGTTGTGCCCGACGAAAGGCGAAGTGTAACTTACCGCGGAAAAATTGCTACACAGGATTTTAAGTTGGGCGAATTGCTGGATAGCGAATTGGTGGGTAACATTTCGTTTAACAGCCGGGTGGACGGAATTTATGAAATACAAAACAAAACGGTTTCGGGGGAATTTGAGGGAACAGTTTCAAAAGTGGAATTTAAAGATTATTCATACGAAAATATTCGCCTTGACGGGGTGCTGAACAACAGAATGTTCGATGGTTTGGTTGTTATGAACGACTCAAACCTGCAATTCGACTTTTTGGGAAAAGTAAATTTTAATCCCGATGTTCCTGTTTTTGATTTCAGGCTCGACCTGCAAAAGGCCTTGTTGGGTAAATTAAACCTGAGCGAAGAATTCCCTAATGCTGAACTGGCATTTTTAATGAATGCCAATTTCTCTGGAAACAGAATTGATAACCTTGCCGGGCAGATAAAAGTTGAAAACGGAATATATAAAAACCGGAACGGTGATTTAAACCTGGGAGGAATGGAATTGCAGTCGATTGCCAGCGGATTGAATAATTACCTCACTTTTTCATCCGACTTTTTTGATTTGGAAATTAATGGCAGTTTTTATGCCCAAAGCATTCAGGATGCATTGGAAAAAAGCATGTACAAATACCTCCCAACGGTTGGTTACAATCCGCAGGAACAAGTAAAGGCAAATAAGTTTGGATACCAGCTTGATGTGAAAAACGTGGATGAACTGACCACGGTGTTTTTACCTGGAATTAAAATTGAAACACCATTTTTACTTTACGGCCAAATGGATTCCGAGAATTCGGTTTTTGAGCTGAAGGGAAGCATTCCCGGATTTCAAACCGAAAATGTAATGATTCGGAATATTTTTATTGGCAACAGTCCCAGAGACGATGTGTATATTTCGCGTTTCAGGCTTGGCGAAATTCATCTAAAAAACGGAATGAAACTGGACAACCTCACCCTTGATTCTGAAATTTCCGGCAACACTATTCTGAATACGATTGAATGGGGGGAAGAGGACAGAAAAAAATACAGCGGAAAAATAATGCTTCATTCCGAACTAAAACAGGATCCGCAAACATCACATTTTCAGATTGAAACAGAAGGTTCTCCTTCACAAATATTTGTTGCTGATTCGCTCTGGGAAATCAATTCTTTTACAGCAAAAATCGACAGCTCGAGTATTAAAATCAACAACCTGAAAATTCAGGGGGGCGATCAGCAAATAATATTAGATGGCTTAATTGCTGAAAACGACTCCAGTAAGATGATGATACTTCTCGATAATATTTCGTTGAGCAAATTTGTTGCTTATTTTGAAAAAGATTTGCCTTTGAAAGGAACATTAAACGGAACAGCCCAGTTACAGGATTTTTACGGGCAGCGGCTCTTGTTTTCCGATTTAAAAATTGGCCAGTTTACTTTCAGAGACCAGAATATTGGGAATGTATCGTTGCTAAATCAATGGGACCAGAATGACCAGGTACTTATGTCGGAGATGAAAATTGAAAATAACCAACAACAAAAACTTTTCGCAAGCGGCTATTATGATCCTGAAAGCCGGGAACTATTGTATCATGCCGAATTCGATCATCTTTCACTTGTAGTTTTGGAAACGGTAATTCGAAATTCTTTTTCCAATTTTCATGGCGATGGCACCGGAAAACTAAAAATACACGGATCACCTGACGAAATTTTGTTAACCGGCGCTGTGGAAGCTTATAATGCCGGACTTACCATCGATTTCACTCAGGTGAGCTATAATTTTACCGATTCGGTTTATTTTAAAGGCGATACAATTCTGTTCGACCGGATTTCAATAAAAGATTTGGCTGGTAACCGGGGAACGTTTGAGGGAACAATAGTGCATACAAATTTTCAGGATATGCAATACAACCTGGCAGCATATTCCACCCGGCTAACTGCCATGAATACCACAGTGCGCAATAATCCGCAGTTTTTCGGCCAGGTAATTACCAATGGTCGCTTAAATATTACAGGGCGAGGTAAACAGGTGAGACTTTCTGGTACAGGTACCACACTTTTGGGAACCAATGTAAACATTTCTCTTGATAATGAAAGTGAACTGGAACGGTACGATTTCATTCAGTTTGTTTCTACTGAAGATAGTGTGAGACAACAATTTCTATTTCCGCAAAAAGATGACGGCGATTTTAGCCTCGACCTCACCATAAGGGCAACTCCCGAAGCCAGAGCTCAGTTGATTTACAATGCACAAATTGGCGATATTATTCGTGCACAGGGAGAAGGTGTTTTACGTTTTGGTATGAATAACGACGGCGATATTACCCTTTCAGGAAATTATACTGTTGAACGTGGAGATTATCTTTTCACACTCCAGAATGTTATAAACAAGCGTTTTACCATTGAGCAGGGAGGAACCATCACGTGGTCGGGCGATCCGTACAATGCCATTATTGACATTAATGCGGTTTATAAACTTAAGGCATCACTTTACGATTTGCTGGTAGATTCATACGCCAATATCTATCAAAGTCAGCGTATTCCGGTGGAATGTAAAATTATTCTCACGGAAGAATTGTCTAACCCCAGCATTGATTTTGAAATTGAATTCCCAACAGTTGAAGACCGGCTGGTTGAAGAAGTAAAACAATATTTTAACACACCCGAGGAAATGAATAAACAAATTCTGTCGCTGGTAGTGTTGGGTAAGTTTTATACTCCGGAATATCTGCGCGGAACTTACGAGGCTCAAAACCCAAATCTGATTGGCACAACAGCCAGTGAGCTGTTTTCGAATCAGTTAAGCAACTGGTTGTCGCAAATTAGCAGCAATGTTGATATCGGATTAAACTACCGGCCCGGAAACCAGATTACCAACGACGAAATTGAACTGGCACTCAGTACGCAAATGTTTAACGACCGTGTTACTTTAAACGGAAATATCGGAAACAATAATAATCCGAATTCGGGAAACAACAGCCAGTTGGTGGGCGATTTCGATGTGAACGTAAAACTCATTTCGAATGGGAAAATTCGTTTTAAAGCCTACAACCGTTCAAACAATAATTTGATATACGAAACATCTCCTTACACTCAGGGAATTGGTTTTACTTTTACAGAAGAATACAATACTTTTGATGATTTATTGGATAAAATGAAAGCAATTTTTTCGCGGAAAAAGGATGAATAATGGTTATTCTGCTATCTTCGTTGGCTTCAAAATCTGGCTGGAATGAAATTCACTGGAAAAAATATATGGATAACAGGCGCTTCTTCGGGCATAGGTGAAGCAGTAGCTTTGGAAATTTCAAAACACAAAGCGTTTTTAATACTTTCAGGAAGAAATGAAAAAGCATTGAAAGAAGTAGCTGAAAGATGTCAGAAAAACGGAAGCAGCACTCAGATTATTCCCTTCGATTTATCCAACGAAAATTCGGTACTTGAAGCCGCAGATAAAGTGCTTTCCCAAAAAATTAAAATCGACGGATTGTATCAGTTTGGAGGAATAAGTCAGCGTTCGTTTGTCAGTGAAACGCCATTGGAAGTTGACCGGAAAATTTTTGAGGTGAATTTTTTCGGAACCATAGCGCTTACAAAATCCATTTTGCCCTGGATGATTGAAAATGACGGAGGACAAATTGCGGTAACATCAAGTATTGTTGGGAAATTTGGATTTCCATACCGTTCTGCATACTCGGCTTCAAAACATGCACTTCACGGATATTTCGAAAGCCTGCGAGCAGAAAATTTGCAGAATAACGTTCGTGTTTCGGTTATTATTCCGGGGCGAATAAAAACCAACGTATCATTGAACGCATTGAATAAAAACGGAAATCCGCACGGCCAAATGGACGAGGGGCAGGACAAAGGAAAAAGTGCCGACTGGACTGCACGTAAAATTTGCAGAAAGCTGGAAAAAGAACGAAAAGAAATTTTAGTGGGCGGATTTGATTTGATAATGGTGTATATCCGCCGCTTTTTTCCATTTTTGTATTACTATATGGCTTCAAGGGTAAAACCATTGTGAGAAAAAGAATTTTTTAAAAAATGACAGGAAAAATTAACGGAATACAACAGTTGGGCGTTGGCGTGGAAAATCTTCAGGAAGCCTGGAAATGGTACCGCGAGCATTTTGCAATGGACATCCGGATGTTTGAAGATGAGGCGGTTGCTGAACTCATGCTGCCCCACACCGGGGGGAAACCGCGTCCGAGACATGCTGTTCTTGCACTGAATATGCGTGGTGGTGGCGGATTTGAAATATGGCAGCACAAAGGCAAAATACCCGAACCAGCAGGTTTTAAAATTCAGTTGGGTGATTTGGGTATCAACATTGGCAAGCTGAAAACCGATAATATCCAAAAAGCATTTCAGAAATTTTCAGAATCGGGCCTGAATATTTTGGGGGAAGTTTCAAAAGACCCTTCCGGAAACGAACATTTTTACCTTAAAGATCCTTACGAAAACCTTTGGGAAGTAAAACACGAACGTGAAGTTTTCAGGCGCGAAAAGTCGGTAAACGGTGGAGTGTTGGGAGCTGTGGTTGGCGTAAAAAGCATGGACGAAAGTTTGAAAGTTTACCGGGATATTCTTCAATACGACAAAATAGTTTACGATAGAACCGATTCATTTTCTGATTTTACAAAACTTCCGGGTGGTAAAGGGAAATTCAGAAGGGTACTTTTAAAACACTCCGATGTGAAAAGTGGCGCATTTAGTCCGTTTTTTGGTTCCTCTTATATCGAACTGGTGCAAGCGCTGGACCGCGAACCTCGTGATATTTATGAAGGCCGAATATGGGGCGATCCGGGTTTTATCCACCTTTGTTACGACATCAATGGAATGGACGAATTTCGTGAAAAAGTGAAGGAAGCCGGTTTCCCGTTTACTGTTGACAGCGCCCGCGATTCGGACAGTTTCGACATGGGCGAAGCTGCCGGAAACTTTGCCTACATTCAGGCGCCGGAAGGAACGCTCATCGAGTTTGTGGAAACGCACAAAATTCCTATCCTGAAAAAGATTGGCTGGTTTGTTGATTTTCGGAAACGGGGACATCATCCACTACCCAACTGGTTGTTGAAAATGTTCAGGTTTATGCGGGTACGTGATAAATAATCAATTCACCACCGCACGATCCACAACTTTTTTAAACGCATCGGCATACGAATAATCAGCCGGCATGAGTTGTGCCATGGTAATTACAATCATGTTTTGCTTCGGATTTATCCAGAATTTGGTTGAAGCCGCCCCTGCCCAGCCATACTCGCCATTGGTCAAATTGACACCACCTGCCAGACCATATCCCATATTTTCCCGATAGGTCACATTTGACGGAAGTTGATTCGACATAATAAGTATTACGGCCTCTTCAGAAAGAATTCGGGTGCCGTTAAGCTCTCCACCATTTAAGAGCATTTTACAGAAATCCAGATAATCGTTCATGGTGGAAACCAGCCCGGCGCCACCTGCGAACAGGGTTACCGGATTTTTAAACGCCAGACTCATGTCTCCTCTTGCTGGTTCAAGGCTTCCGGATTGCCTGGAATATAAACCGGATAACCGGTTGTGTTTTTCTTCCGGAGCATAAAAACCGGTGTCATCCATCCCTAATGGATCGAATATCACGGTTTTCATGTATTCATCCAGTGGCTTTCCAGATAAAACTTCAACCAGGTATCCTGCAACATCAATAGAAAGGCCATATTCCCATTTGGTTCCGGGTTGATTTTTTAAAGGTATTGTAGCCATAATTTTTACCTTCTCACCAATGGTTCCGTCCCAGCCGCCGGCACCCAATTCCCTGTAAAGTGAATCAACATACGTATTTTGATCCCAACCATAAGGGATTCCTGAGGTGTGCGTTAACAAATGCCGGACGGTTAATTCATTATTCTGCGGTTCAATACTTTTGGTTTCCTGATTGTACACTTTGGTATCTGTAAATTCAGGAATGAATTGGGATAATTTGTCGTCGAGGTTAAATTTTCTCTGGTCATACAATGTCATCAGAGCAACAGCAGTAACGGGTTTAGTCATCGAAAAAATCCGGAAAATGGTGTTGTCTTCCATCGGTTTTTCCGATTCCAGATCGGTGTATCCAAGATTCTCACGGTAAACCGTTTCTCCGTCCTTGTAAATCAAAGCCGAAATTCCGGCAAATTTGCTGCTGTCAATATATTCCTGCAATTTTTCGGTGGCAAGTTGCAGCGCATCAGCCGAAAGGCCATTTAAACCGGTGTTATTGCTGGTTTGGGAGCAGGAGAACTGAATTAGTCCAACACTCGCCAGAATGAGTAAAAGAGGATAAAATCGTTTCATTTCTTTGATA